>NZ_LGUG01000004.1:1599907-1842851 GCF_001274715.1 Aneurinibacillus migulanus
CAATTACTTATTCGACCGCTTCCTAGAGCAGGTAGCCACATTCGTTAAGGGGGAAAAAGCGCATGCCACGACTCGATAACATCAAGAAAATCCTTGTGATTGGCTCAGGTCCGATTGTCATCGGACAGGCCGCAGAATTCGATTATGCTGGAACCCAGGCTTGCCAGGCACTAAAGGAAGAAGGGTTCGAAGTCATCCTGGTCAATAGTAACCCGGCGACAATTATGACCGATACAAACATGGCCGATAAAGTATACATCGAACCGTTGACGAAAGAATTCGTCACACGCATCATCCGCCAAGAGAAACCGGACGGCTTGCTGGCTACCCTTGGGGGGCAAACAGGGCTAAATCTCGCGATGGAACTAGATGAAGCAGGCATTCTGAAGGAAGAGAACGTAGCATTGCTTGGAACGGATCTTGAAGCTATTAAAAAAGCAGAGGATCGTGAACTGTTCCGCAGCCTGATGCAGGAAATTGGCGAGCCGGTACCACCGAGTGATATTATCCATACGGTAGAAGAAGCGTTAGCGTTTGCTGAACGCATTGGTTATCCGATTATTGTTCGTCCCGCTTATACACTGGGTGGTACAGGAGGCGGTATTGTAACCAACGAAGAAGAACTGCGGGAAATTGTTGCCAGCGGTCTGAAATACAGCCCCATTACTCAGTGCCTTGTAGAGAAAAGTATTGCGGGTTTCAAAGAAATCGAATACGAAGTTATGCGTGATGCAGCTGATAATGCCATCGTCGTATGTAACATGGAGAACATTGACCCGGTCGGCATTCACACTGGCGATAGTATCGTCGTAGCGCCGAGTCAGACGATGTCAGACCGTGAATATCAAATGTTGCGCTCATCTTCGTTGAAGATTATCCGTGCGCTCAACATTCAGGGTGGATGCAATGTACAGCTGGCGCTTGATCCGGACAGCTTCCAATATTACATCATTGAGGTAAACCCGCGCGTAAGCCGCTCATCTGCTTTGGCTTCTAAAGCGACTGGTTATCCCATCGCGAAAATGGCAGCGAAAATCGCGGTAGGTTACACGCTGGACGAGTTGAAAAACCCGGTAACAGAGCAGACATATGCATGCTTTGAACCAACGCTCGATTATATCGTAACGAAAATCCCGCGCTGGCCATTCGATAAATTCATCTCCGCTAACCGTAAGCTAGGTACACAGATGAAAGCGACCGGTGAGGTTATGGCTATCGGCCGTACGCTGGAAGAGTCGTTGCACAAAGCCGTGCGATCGCTTGAAATCGGCTTGCATAGCTTGGAATTGCCAGAAGCAAAAGAACTCAGTCAGGAAGAATTGGAACGCCGCCTAGTAAAAGCGGATGACGAGCGCTTATTCCTTATCATGGAAGGAATGCGTCGTGGCATGACTGAGGAACAGATTCATAAGCTGACGAAAATAGATTACTTCTTCCTTGCGAAGTTTAAAAATATTATTTGTCTCGAACAGGAAATGGCAGAAGCAGTAGCTTCCCGTACATTTAATATGGAAATGCTGCGCCAAGCTAAGCGTATGGGCTTTACAGACCGCCGAATCGCAGAGGTCACTGGACTTTCATCCTCGGACGTTGAAGCCCAGCGTAAAGAAGCCGGCCTTATCCCGGTCTACAAAATGGTAGACACATGTGCCGCTGAATTCGAAGCGGCAACACCGTATTACTATTCTACCTACGAAGATGAAGACGAACGGGAAGAGACGGGCAAACCACGCGTCATCGTACTTGGCTCCGGTCCGATTCGCATTGGGCAGGGCATCGAGTTCGACTATTCGACAGTGCACGCTGTCTGGGCATTGAAAGAAATGGGCTATGAAGCAGTTATTATTAATAACAATCCAGAGACAGTCTCGACCGATTTCAGCACCTCGGATCGCCTTTACTTCGAACCGCTTTACATCGAAGATGTACTGCATATCATCGAGAAGGAAAAGCCAGAAGGCGTTATCGTACAATTCGGTGGTCAGACAGCCATTAATCTGGCGGCTGCCCTCGAAGAAGCCGGTGTAAAAATTCTTGGAACGGACTTGGCCAATATCGATGCGGCGGAAGACCGGGAAAAATTCGAAAAGCTGCTTCGTTCACTGGATATTGCACAGCCGCCAGGTAAAACGGTAACGACGGTAGAAGCTGCAGTAGAAGCTGCGGATTCTCTCGGGTATCCGGTACTTGTCCGCCCGTCTTACGTATTGGGCGGCCGCGCCATGGAAATCGTCTATAATGAGCAGGAATTACTGACATACATGCGCGAAGCGGTTAAAATCAATCCGGATCATCCGGTACTTGTCGATACGTACCTGATGGGTGCGGAAGTAGAAGTGGACGCAATTAGCGATGGTGAGAATGTGCTGATTCCGGGAATTATGGAGCATATCGAACGGGCCGGGGTTCACTCGGGCGACTCGATTGCCGTATATCCGGCGCAGACCATCTCAAGCCAGCTAAAAGAAGAATTAATTGATATGACGACTCGTATTGCACGGGGTCTGCAAATCAAAGGCTTGCTTAACATCCAATTCGTCATCCATAAAAACAAGGCATACGTGCTGGAGGTTAACCCGCGTTCTTCCCGTACCGTACCGTTCTTGAGCAAAATCACGAACTTGCCGATGGCCAACATTGCTACTAAAGTGATTCTTGGCAGTACAATTCCAGAACTCGGTTACACGCCGGGATATCATCCGGAAGCGGCTCATGTTTCTGTAAAAGTTCCGGTATTCTCTTTCGCCAAGCTTCGCCGTGTTGACACGACACTTGGGCCGGAGATGAAATCAACGGGTGAGGTTATGGGACGCGACACAAATTTGGCTAAAGCACTATATAAAGGGCTTATTGCTTCCGGTATGAGCATTCCAACGCATGGTTCGCTGCTGGTGACGGTTGCTGACAAAGACAAAGAAGAAGCACTCGATATTATTAAAAGCTTCCATCGTCTTGGCTTTAAATTATTGGCAACAGAAGGAACGGCGCGTTACCTGGAAGGTAAAGGAATGAGCGTAACGTGCGTGCGCAAAGTAAACGAAGCGTCGCCGAATATGCTTGACATCATCCGTGAAGGGGAAGCAAGCTTCGTGTTGAATACATTGACGAAAGGCAAAACCCCTGAGCGTGACGGATTCCGCATCCGCCGTGAGTCAGCGGAGAATGGTGTAGTCTGCCTGACATCGCTTGATACGGCACAAGCGCTGCTTCGTGTACTCGAAGCAATTACGTTCAGCGCTGAGTCTATGCCGCGCTTTTCAGCACCAGAGGGGGCGTATGTGCATGAATAAGGGCGTGCTTAACGTCATTTCTAATTCGAGCATTGCCGAACGAATTTTCCGGTTGGAAGTGGAGGGAGATCTGGTAGGCTGCATGACGCAGCCTGGCCAGTTCGTCCATGTTAAATGTGGCACAGGTATTGATCCATTGTTGCGCCGTCCTATCAGTATTTGTGATGTAGACATCGAACGCCGCAGATTAACGATGATCTACCGTGCGGAAGGTCATGGTACACATGTATTAAGTCAATACGTACCAGGGCAGCCGTTGGACATTCTTGGTCCATTGGGAGAAGGGTTTCCGGTAGAAGGACGCAAAGTTGGCGAACACGCGTTGCTTGTCGGAGGTGGCATTGGAGTCCCGCCGCTCTATTATCTTGGTAAAGAACTGAAAAAACGAGGCGTACGTGTAACATTTGTCATCGGATTTGGTACGGCCTCGCAGGTATTTCTGAAACGTGAGCTGGCTGAGCTGGGTGAAGTCCATGTCGTTACCCTCGACGGGACGGCTGGCATAAAAGGTCTGGTTACAGATGTACTGACAGAAGAATACGGATTGAAAACGTCAGATTGGGATGTTTTGTATTCATGTGGTCCGCTACCGATGCTGCGCGCGCTACAGGATACATACCAGGCGGCAGGTAAAGAAGGCTACATTTCGCTCGAGCAACGCATGGGCTGTGGAATCGGTGCCTGTCTCGCCTGTGTCTGTCCGGTTCAAGAGCCGGGTGAAGGCAAGAAATACCGCAAAATCTGTTCTGACGGACCCGTCTTTGCATTCGGGGAGGTGCAGCTCGTATGACGACATCAGCAAAGAACCGCCTTGCGGTTAATATCGCAGGCATTGAAATGAAAAATCCGGTGATGCCCGCGTCCGGCTGCTTTGGCTTCGGGCGTGAATATGCCCAGTTTTATGATTTGAATAAGCTGGGTGCAGTTGCCGTAAAAGCAACCACCGTAGAGGAGCGTCAAGGAAATCCGACGCCGCGTGTCGCGGAAACACCGGGTGGTATGCTGAACGCGATTGGTCTACAAAATCCCGGGCTTGATGATGTCATGGCCTATGAACTTCCCTGGCTTGAGAAATTTGACCAACTGCCCGTCATCGTTAATGTAGCTGGTACAGTAACGGATGATTATATAAAAGTAGCGGAACGAGTGAGCGAAGCGCCGAACGTGGCGGGAATTGAATTGAACATCTCGTGTCCGAACGTTAAATGCGGTGGAATTACATTTGGTACAGACCCGGAGATTGCGGGACAGTTGACGGCAGAAATAAAAAAAGTCAGCAAGGTGCCGGTGTTTGTCAAATTATCACCAAACGTTACGGATGTTGTCACCATTGCCAAGGCGGTAGAAGCAGCCGGTGCAGATGGACTTAGTATGATTAATACGCTGCTCGGCATGCGCATTGATTTGAAAACACGCCGTCCCATTCTTGCAAACGGCACTGGAGGGTTGTCCGGCCCGGCGATTAAACCGGTTGCGATTCGCATGATTTATGAAGTTAGTCAACAGGTAAGCATTCCAATTATCGGTATGGGGGGCATTCAATCGGCGGATGATGTCATCGAATTCTTTATGGCTGGTGCATCGGCGGTAGCGGTTGGTACGGCCAATTTCGTCGACCCGCTTATATGCCCTACGATTATTGATGAGTTGGAAGCAAAGCTGGACCACTACGGTGTTCAGACCATTGGCGAACTGACGGGGGCGGGGTGGAAGAGATGAGTGAGATGAACAAACGAATTATGGTAGCGCTCGATTTCCCGGGAGTAACAGAAGCGAACCGCTGCGTTGATATGCTTGAAGGAACAGGCGTGTACGTAAAAGTAGGCATGCAGTTATACTACGCGGCTGGTCCAGACTATGTAAGCCGATTAAAGAATAAAGGCTATTCTGTGTTTCTCGACTTGAAAGTGCATGATATACCTAATACGGCAAAGGGCGCGATGCAAAGTGTAGCCGGACTTGGGGTGGATATGGTTAATGTTCATGCAGCCGGCGGGCGCAAAATGATGGAGGCGGCACGCGAAGGATTGGAAAAAGGTACACCTGCTGGTGCGCAGCGTCCATTATTAATTGGCGTCACTCAGTTAACAAGTACGACACAGGAAATGCTAAACACAGAGTTGGGCATTGTCGGCAGTGTGGAAGAATGTGTTGTTCGCTATGCACGTCTTGTACAGGAGGCCGGTCTGGATGGTGTAGTTGCCTCGCCGAAAGAAGTACCGTTGATTAAAGAAGCATGTGGGACTTCGTTTTTGACAGTAACCCCAGGCATCCGTCCAAAAGGTACGGATACAGGCGATCAGCATCGCATTACGACCCCGGAAGAAGCGTTTGCCCTCGGCTCTGACTACATCGTAGTAGGCCGGGCGATTACACAGGCAGAGAAGCCTCAACAGGCCTTGCACGACATTTTGGAAGGAGTAAAGCAATATGCCGACTAATACAGATACAGCACGACAAATTGCGGAAAATTTGTTGGATATTGACGCGGTGGCCCTGCGTCCGGATGAACCATTCACCTGGACATCCGGTATAAAAAGCCCGATTTACTGCGATAACCGAATGACTATGTCCTATCCTGAAGTCCGGCAGTTAATATATCGTTCTTTTGCTGCACAGATTCGGGAAAAGTACGGAGAAGCTCAGGTTATCGCTGGAACAGCAACCGCGGGCATTCCTCATGCGGCATGGGTGGCCGAAGAGATGGGGTTGCCGATGGCGTATGTGCGTTCCAAGCCGAAAGGGCATGGTAAAGGTAATCAAATCGAGGGTAGGCTTGCGGCCGGTGCTAAAGTTATCGTTATCGAAGATTTAATCTCCACTGGCGGCAGTTCGATTGAAGCGGCTCGTGCAGTGCAGGAAGCGGGAGGAGAAGTACTGGCCGTACTGGCGATTTTCTCCTACCAATTCCCTACGGCGGAGCAGGCGTTTGCAGAAGCGGGCTTTACATTCGAGACACTTAGCAATTACACAACTCTTCTCGACGTTGCCAAAGAGAAAGGTACGATTCGTCCGGAGCAAATTGAGACGTTGAAAGCCTGGCGTGAAAATCCGCAGGCGTACAAAGGATAATAAGGTAGCTGTAAGTAGAAAAGCACGTGCAGGGTATACCAAGTGGCTGTCCCTATTTTTTGAAGGGACGAGCGGGAGCCCTGCGCGTGTTTTTTTATCTATGGTTTTAGAATAATGAGCAGTGGTAAATGATATATTATAGAAAGAAGGTATGGTGGATTTCGATATGAATGCAAGGCAAAAACATAGTACTTTCTCATACTAGCCTGTCGAAACCCAGGGCCATGCAACAGCATCAGAGAGGGCGGATTTATGAGATGGACAAAAAGGAATGGGATGCTTTGTACACATCGCATCAGAATTGGAAGGAGTTTGTTTGCGATTTATTAGATAAAAAAGAAATCCAGGATGAGGATACCATTCACCGCATCCAGATGGAAATACAAGAGATAGATCAACTCCTCAAAAAAATAGGAGATGAATGGAAATGCTGAGCATGCATACGACAAAGTAGAAAAGTGGACCCCACATATTATGGAAGTCCACTTTTTTGTTGTTGATTGGCCGATTCGACATAGGCAGGTACAATCCGGTAGCGTGCTAGCAGATGGTATACTTTCTGAGCTATGCGCGGAAAATAGCGAATCTCTTGTACATCGATTCCTTTAAGCCAGAATAAAGCGATTCCGTATCCCCCCATACTGCACCCTGCGATAACCGCCGCCTCGATACCGAAGAACAGAAATGCAGGCATGGACACAAACGGCTGTATCTTAAAGCCGATCCAGACGATAGAAAGCCCGATAGCACAGAGCAGCAGGGATGACAGCAGAAAACCTCGCCACTTCTCGCCCAGAATAGTAAGCCGTGTATATCGGTTAATCGCCCTCAGATTGAGTCCCATTACGACAATAAAGCAAAGTGATGTTGCCATAATGATGCCATAAATGCCGAACAGCGGTGCCAGAGCATAGTTTCCAGCCAGCTTGGTGAGAATACCAATCGCTACATGGCGCATCGGCAAATCGGTTCGGCCCAGTCCTTGCAAGATGCCGGACGAGGTCATCATTAATATTTGAAAAATGGTTCCGAAACAAAGAAATGCAATAATCCACGCTGCTTTCGTATAGGTAGCTTCCGTATTGCTAAACAGGAAGCCGTTGACTGGATAGGCAGCTACCGTCAGATACAGCGCAGCCGGAACCCCAGTAATGAGCGCCACTCTCAGTGCCATTGAGCTCATACGCTGTACTTCCCGGCTATCGCGCCGGGAATGGGCAGAGGAGACAACGGGAATAATTGAAGAGCTAAGCGCGATCGCCAGAATAATCGGTAGGCCGGCTAACGATTGTGCGCTGCCGCCGAGAATACCAAGTGTTTCTACGGCCTCCTGGTACGTATGCAACTGTTCTGTAAAAAAGCGCAACGGCACACTCGGAACGTTTGTTCCTGGGGCATATTGGAGTGGACCGAGCGGTTTTTTGCTCAGCTTAACATCCTGGCCGAGGGTCAGGGTCATCTTTACTGGACCACGCTCATAGAACGCACGCTTTTTGTCGGCGTCCCACGTTAATTTGGCACCCATCGCTTTGCTGACTGGCTCAAGCGGCACCATTGTCGTATTGTTATTATGCAAGTACGGTGCTACTGGCAATATGATTTCCTTATCTCCAACCATAGCTTCCTTATGATTCACCGCTACAGAAATTCGTTCTTCCTGCGGTGTTAGCAATCGCAAGGATGTTGAAGTATCAATGAAGTAAATGAGCGGGACAGCCAGCGCTGACAGGGTAATCGGTAGTGATAACCGAATCATTTTACTATAGATTTGCCGATAGGTTAGCTTCGTGTGTGAAGCTTGTGCGGCGATTTGCTGTTTTTGCTCGGTCCGGCGTTTTTTGTAAAAATATATCATGACACCGCATGCGGCGATGCTCCCGGTCACTGCGCCGAAGGACGCACCTGCAACGGCCACGTCTTTGTTGTAGCCCATGTATAAGAGCAGGAGCGGTAGCGCCACAGCGGTAGCCACACGCAGAATTTGCTCCATAATCTGCGACAGCCCGGTTGGCTGCATGAACTGTAGGCCCTGAAAATAACCGCGCATGATGGCGATAAGCGGAAAGAGAAGCATGGCGGGCGCAATAGCACGAATGGCTAAGTCTGCCTGGGGTGCCAACGCGTATTCCGCATAGTACGGAGCGATAACCATCATAAACACGAACATGACAAAACCTGTTACCAGCGCAAAGTTGCGGGCCGCCTTGTACGTTTGGTACGCTTCGTGGTATTTGCCAATGGCTGTGTATTCCGAGATTTGCTTGCTTAGCGCGCTCGGTACGCCAAGCGTCGCGATGATAAGCAACATACTGTATATGTTGTACGAGATCGTATAGAGCGTCATCCCGTCGTTGCCCATGATATGCTGGAGAGGAACGCGCTGCCCGACTCCGAGCACGCGTGAGATAACTGCCGCCAGCGTTAAGATGAGCGTGCCTTTTAAAAACGAGTTTTTCGACATACTTCATTCCTCAAGACGTTGTGGTTTTGGTCTTCATAAGCGTACGAATGATTTCATCGTCCGGTGTCACAAATTGTGTTTTTTGCTGCTCATAAATAACGAAGCCCGGCTTGGCTCCTTTTGGCTTCTTAACGTAACGAACAAGCGTATAATCGATCGGGACCTGGCTGGATTGACGTGCTTTGCTGTAGTATGCGGCCAGATTTGCCGCTTCTGCAAGCGTAGCTTCGCCAAATTCCGTGCCGCGGATAACTACGTGCGAACCCGGAATGTCTTTCGTATGTAGCCATGTATCGTCCGGATTTGCTAGCCTGTTGGTAAGGTAATCGTTTTGTTTATTGTTTTTCCCTACGTATATCGTAGCACCTTCGCTTGATGTATAGCGCTCAAGCGTTGGATTTTTCGGTTTGCTTTTCTTCGTTTTGCTTGGCCGTGCACGCAAGTAGCCTTGTTCCGTTAGTTCTTCACGGATGTCTTCGATGTCCGCAAGTCCGGCATTCTCGATTTGCTGGAGTACAGTATCGAGGTAGCGCACTTCTTCTTCCGCTCCGGCAATCTGATTATCGACGACAGCCCGACTGTTTTTCGCTTTTGTATACCGTTTGAAATACGCTTGCGCGTTCTCTGCAGGCGTTAATGCAGGATCAAGCGAAATTGATACGAGCGGAGCTCCTTCCTCGTAGTAGTTTACCACGTTTGCTTCCGTTTGGCCTCTGGTAATTTGATAGAGATTGGCGGTAAGCAATTCGCCGTACACTTGATATTTACTTGCATCCTCTGCTTTTTGTTTCGTTTCTAGCAGTTTTTCGATTTTCTTCTCATTTTTATTTCGTTCATTGGTCACTAGTCGAGACAGATCATGCATGCGTTGCTTGACGGCGTCTCGTTCAGCTTTGCCATGATAGAATGCTTCGAGACACTCGCTTACTGTGGTAAATGTTTCTGTAACGGCATGAGGTAAGTGAGTTAAAGGTATGGCAGAAAAATATTCTTTGTGCTCCGTTCGTACAAATGTAGGCGTATACGTATGACGTTTCACCAAATCTGTTACCTCAGCGAATGCTCTCCAGAGCGAATCCTGCGTCGGCAAACCGGCGCGGTGCATGATTTCGTCTGCGATGAGCGGGCTGATGCCTTCGAATGCGCCAACGATTTGTTTAGCGATTTTCCCTTCATTAAATTGAATCCGTCGAATAAAATCATCTTTTGTCGCAGTAAGTGGATTGATTTTATGCTGTGGTGGCGGAGCAACATACGGACGACCTGGTAGAACGGTCCGGTAACGGCTGATCGCCGGTGTAACATGATGCAGACCGTCATGGATTATCCCGCTTTGTGGGTCCATGAGAATTAGGTTGCTGTGCCGTCCCATAAGCTCGAGTACAATTCGCTTCGTTCGGGCATCGCCGAGCTCATCGCGTCCGCGAATATCAAGATGAATGATTCTTTCCATATCGATTTGGTGTATTCCGTCAATAATAGCACCCTCGCAATACTTCCGGAGCAGCATGCAGAACATGGGTGCTTCCAGTGGATTTCGATAGTTTTTATTCGTGATATGTATGCGCGGAAAACTGAGGCTCGCTGATAGAAGCAAGCGCACATTCCCGTTTCGTGTCCGTATTTGCATAACGATATCTGTATCAGTCGGTTGGTGAATTTTCATAATACGCCCGCTTGCGAGCCTTTCGTTCAGCTCGTGTGTGACCGCGCGCGTTACTATCCCGTCGAATGCCATAAGCATCTCCTTTCTGCCACAATAAAAATAGTATAGTATTGAGCTGAAAGCTAATCAATAAAACTTTAGATGTATCAAGGGTTTTGCTTGTTTTATTTTTTTGGAAAAGGCGATTTGCCTACTCTTCCCTTTGCCTGATTTTATGGCCCTTTAAAGCTTGAAGTACAAAATCCGGCATTTCAATTGTGCGTACTGAGCTTTTTGTTTTCGGTGCCTGAAAACTAACGCCACCCTTTATTCTGGCTAATGTTTGACGAATACGCAAGAATTTCACCTTTTCGCATTCCCATGTAAATAACCAATGTATAGATTATACTATATCATACCTGTTGATTATCCATATATCGGAAGAAATAAGATGCACGTGTCGGCGTGTTCCCTCTACGCTTCCGTGCGGGAGACGAATCGACGCTTATTTAGGGCACAGTGTGGTGACGATTCACTCTGGATCGTACTGGATAATCAACACCTTTGATACTATGTATTCTTTTCCGAACTTTTCTTTTTTTCGCTTCTTCAAAAGCAGTTGTAAGGCAAGCTTGATTCGTTAGACGACAAGGGTGTTGTACACGAAGCAAAAGCTAGGCAGTTGAAAAAAGGTTGCCTTGCAAACGGGGTGACTCCATTGGAAAGCTAACACAAGAGGACAAAGTGTATAAAACACGTGTAGCCGAGCAGATGCGTAATGGAGATACGGTGCAACAACAAAACCAGCAAGCCTTACTTAATATAAATTACACTTGATAGTTTGACACGGTAGCGTGGTTGGAAGGAGGCGATTCAGAAAAAGAAGAGGGTGGATACGCCCTGCGATCTGGCAGAAGAAAGGCCAACGTGTCTTTTTCCGACCGCCCTTCCTTCTTTTCTTCCCTCCCACCCTAAAAATTTGTCGATGTATCAAATCAGATGTATATAGGAAATAAAAAGGCCGACACGGGGCCGGCAAGGATAAAGGATCGAAAGTTGATGAAAAAAGTTTCACAGCCTCAATATACCATATTTAGGTAAATGGGTAAATGAGGAAATTGATAGAGAAGGAAATAAAAAGAACCAGGGGGTCCTTGTTGCATGTAGGTGAAAAGTGGAATTTTGATAGGAGGGAGAAAAGGTAAGAGAAGAGGTAAGGGAAGAGGTTGATAATAAACAGCAAAAAGGGCCAGCATAAGCTGGCAGAGGAAACACCCCATGATAAACCCTTTCTCAGGGACGTTATTAATATAACTATAAAAGATAGTAAAAATGCGCAATTCTTTGGGAAGAAATTGAGGCTTGATTGAAAGGGTTTAGGCAATAAATAAAAAAGTCCCCCCTACTTATAGCAGAAGGGCGACGAGAGATAAGAGGTATCGAGAAATAGAATCGTGTATGATAAGTATTTCCTTTTCGCCTGATAAATAGACAAAATTTCTTCTAAAAAAAGGAGCGCCCCAAGGGGGAACCCAACATAATGCTATTTTCTATATGGTTTTTCTGTTTTTCCATCGCGCAGACAACGTAACATAAAGATAAAACAAGATGGGGAAAGTATAAGATACAATATAGGCTATTTGGCTCCAGAATTTGTTTACTACCTGAAGTTGGCTATAGGTTGGTATATAAATAAGAAAACTGACGAGCAAAAGCAAGGGCAAGATGTATGGAGGCAACTGCCAATTTCGTTTGTTAAAGAAGTAATTGATGTTTTTAGTGACAATAAAGAGAAACGGAAGGATGACGGCTGAAAGAGTGAACATGTAGAATGACACAAATATGATTTCAAATCGTTCAAGAAAAGGAAACTGAATCGGCTTTACGAGTGCAAGCGTGGGCCATAAAAATTCAGGGAGTTCATCTGGACTAAAGTAAAGGAAACAACTTAATGTGATTTGTAGGTAAACGAGTAAAGTAATGCTATTGGCTATGATAATTCCTTTCGCTGCAGCTTGTTTATTTTTTAGGTAAGGATAAAGAATCCATGCGATTTCAAATCCAACAAATGATACAATCGTTAATGGTACTGCATGTAAAATAGGAAGCCATCCTTCTTTTAGGACAGGCAGCATATAAATCCATTCCGCATCCTTTAAGGGTATCAATAGTAAAATCGGCAGCCCAAGCGTAAAGAAAAAGATAAATTGTGAATATCTGGCTAAGATTCGTATTCCACCCCAGAGAACCATACATACTGGAATGAGAAAGATAAGAGCAAGTAGAAAATGAGGAGTGTTTGATAAGATAAATACTTTAATGAGTATGACTACACGATAACAAATAACGACAGCAATAAATAAAGCTGAAGCCATCCATACAAGAATCCATGTCCTTCCTACCCATTTTCCCAGGTAACGTGTAAGTACATCATATATGGTAGCACCTGGGTGTTTTGCCATGACCCCAACCATGCATAAGCTGGCGATGAGGGTAATGATCCATCCGCCAATGATAGCAATCCATCCATCCGTACTTGCTACTCCTGCTAGGTCTGCAGGAAGTCTTAGGATGTTTGTTCCTACCTGTGCTGTGTTAATACCAAGGATATATTGCAAGAGTGTAATTTCCCTTTTTTTGGACTTATTCATGTACTCTTCCTGCCTCGATTGACTTTGTTTCATTCGTATCCATTATTATGTGAGATTGGATGTAAAGTTATCCCGTGGATATAAAATTCATTTATGATGAAGGGACAATAGCGTGAGAATGGCACATTGTTTGGCGCTAGGGGTGATACGATGATAGGGTTAGAAGATAAACGAAGGGGCCGTTCCGAAGAGGGATGGCCTTTCGTTATGTACTCTGATTTCATCAACAGTTACAAAATACTATTTTTTATTTATTTACACTGTTTTGATGTATATAATAAAAAACACTTACTTATTAACTTTTAATGTATAAAATTCATTAAATTTACTTTTCAAAACTAAATATTTTTAGAAAGGTAGAGAGTAAATGCGAAGAAAAAATGCTTTATCTTTATTGAGCAATGAAGAGTTATTAAAAATATATACGCAAGCCATGTCTCTTGAACTGGATGATGATTTTATTGAATTAATTAAGGCTGAATTAACAAGAAGGGGCGTTCGCTTTTAATATATAAGTGAAGGGGCCGTTTCTACGGGGCGGTCCATTTTCCGTACTTTAGTAGCCAAAAAGTGTATAATTCAGTGCAGTACTTGTGAATGGTGTTCAGAAAGCTGCGTTTAGAATGAGCAGGAAATACGTTTCTATGCGTTGAACCATAATGGCGAGAAGAGATGAAAAGATGAAGAAACAATTTACAGTCACATTTTTTTAGTGAAAATGATAAAATCTCGATTGATGTTATTGGAGAGAGCAAAGAAGAAGGTAGAGTCTCCATTGAAAAAACACGTGGTTATTTAGCTGAAGGAGATAAATCACTTAATGTACAAAAGGCTAGTTATTTTATAGTTAGTGATTGCTCATAATCACGATGCACGCGTCGGCGTGTTCCCTCTACGCTTCCGTGCGGGAGACGAACCGACGCCTGTTTGGGGCACGGTGTGGTGACGATTCACTATAAGGCTTCGCAGGACCTGTTCTTTAAATTACACAACAGTGCGAAGACCTTTGTATACTTATATACTACGCCTAGGATCTCAAAAACTGTTTTCTTTTCATATTGATGCGACTTGTGCTTGTTATTTGTATACAGTTCTTTAGTTATCAGTAATTACAGAATACAAATTTTTTCGGTATAGTGTTCCCTTTATTCAATAACACCGTATGTCGATATTTTTACGTCTGGCGTTATCGTTACGGTTGCCTTTGCGAACTCATCCGGCCAGCGGTCTTCATTTTTTTTCCAGTGCTCATATTGATATGCACGTGCATACCATCCGAATCCGAAAGGGTCTAGCTTTTCTTTTTTCACTTTTTCAACCAGTGCTGTCAACTCTTTTCTGAATTGCTTCGTGATAACAGCTGACAGACGATCCTTTTCTTTTAGCATATCCATATCAAATGTACGTTCTGAAAGGGTAACATTAAGCTTCATTTTGATGTCAAACACAAATCGGTTGTTTTTATAACGGGTTGTGATAGTACGCTTACTATCATTTATATTTATCGTTATAAAATCTTGTCCTTTTACATTTTGAAGTTTGTTCGGCTTTTTAAACGGAAGAGAAGGCATACGAACCGTAAACACCACCGGGTTTGTCGCTTCCTGCTGTAACATGAGGAGCAAGGCACTTTCTCGGCGACTCACTGACATTTTATACTTTCCTTTATTGTCCAGCAGTGCAGATCCTGTCACCACAAGCCCGTTTTTATCTTTTTTAATCTCTGAAATCGCTGGGGTAATTCCTTTATCAAAAACATACGTATGAAACTTTTGTGACGTAGTGAAAACCGTACCGTTGTACTTCTTTTCCACATCAATTACCTGAGTTAAATAAAGTGGAAGCGCCGGCTTATCTTCAAAATTGCTCTCCATGACGGAAGAGACTGGCCCTTTTACAGCGACCATTCGCATATTTCCCGTAATTTTCGGATCACGATACGTTACATCAAGATGCGGCATAATTCCTTCTTTTTTTAACAGCTTCTCACCAATCAACAGGGCCTGCAATTTTCCAATAACAACCACTCCACTGCTTGCACTGTTAAACACTTCTCTCGCCTGCCTCGGAGTATTTACCTTCGCTGTGAACACCTCATGCTTTTTCTTCACATCTTTATTAAAAATAGCACTGGCCTGATACACCGTTAATTTGTCATCATCATCTACATCATATGCATAAGCTAGAGATAAGCTTGTATCCTCCAAATCAAGCCGGTCACTATTACAGCCTGACGTTACAATAAGCAGCAAGCATGCCGCCATCAGCACAGTACGCCTGATCATCGATACCCTCTCCTCTTTCATTATCCATAAATGGTGACATACAGAAATCAGATGACTGGAAAGGCATACACAATAAAAGAAGCTGTCCATTCCTATGCATATACTGACAATCGTTGTGATAGCCTATGCAATTGCATAAGTGTAATCTCATTGCTTATGGGCCTGTTCCTTACATTATTCCCTCCTTCTAAAAGTCTTACTACAGGTAAGACAAAAGGAGGTTATTCTGTAGATAGATAGCATGAACCAAACATTGTAATTGCTCAAGGGACATAGAACATGCTGTTTCAAATAGAGGATAACAAGGTATTTCTCGGTTGAGAACGCGTTGGCAATGCAGCCAGTAAATGGAAAACACGTGAGTTAAAAAAGACCCGGCGCGATTAGACCGGGTTTTTGTTTGACCACATTTTTGCCACAAATTTAATTTGTTTCATTCGTTTTATTTACTTTCATTGATTAAAAACCGAGGAATAACATATATAGTATTCTATTTAACTGTATTTACTGCTGTCTTACAGCAGCGACAATAAAAATAGTATATATACATCTGATTTGATACATCGACAAATTCTTGTGGTGAGAGGGAAGAAAAGAAGGAAGGGCGGTGGGCGGGAGTGGTCGGAAAAAGACACGTTTGCCTTTCTTCTGCTGGAGAGCAGGGCGCATCCACCCTCTTCTTTTTCTGAATCGCCTCCTTCCAACCACGCTACCGTGTCAAACTATCAAGTGTAATTTATATAGGATTAAATCCGTGTCAGTACAACGAACACAGCTAGGCTTCCATAATATAAACTAGCATTTTTTATGGCTTGTCAGAATACATTTAGTGTGAACGAAGGATCGGAGCAAAGGAGGCACCCGTATGAATGGGCAGCATTATTGGTTTAGCTATTCCGAAGATGAGCTTGCACAGATTTTAAAAACGGATTTGAAGCACGGTTTAAGCGAGGAAGAGGCTTCGCAGCGGTTCCAGGCCTTAGGCCCAAATATTCTCGCAGAAAAAAAGAAGGTTTCGTCACTTGCGTTGTTTCTCGCGCAATTTAAGGACTTTATGGTATTGGTACTGCTCGCTGCGACATTGATCTCCGGTTTTCTCGGGGAGTATGTAGACGCTATCGCTATTATTGCCATTGTCGTCATTAACGGTATTCTTGGGTTCCTTCAAGAATATCGAGCAGAGCGTTCCCTATCGGCGCTGAAAGAGTTGACAGCCCCCATGGCGTACTGTATCCGCGGTGGTCAGCTTACCCATATTCCCGCTAAAGAGCTAGTGCCGGGCGATATTATTTACCTTGAAGGCGGTGATCGCATTCCGGCAGACGTCCGATTCCTCTCAGCAAATGGGTTGCATGTCGAGGAATCCACATTGACTGGCGAATCGGTTCCAGTGGCAAAAAGAAACATAGTATTACCTCATGAAGTTGTTCCGCTGGGTGATCAGGTTAATATGGGATTTATGGGTACGATGATAACGGCTGGCACAGGCTATGCGGTTGTCTTGACTACCGGAATGATGACGGAAATGGGAAAAATCGCCGATTTACTGCAATCGACAGAGGCGCTTGCGACGCCTTTGCAGCATAAACTTGAGCAGTTGGGCAAAATTCTAATTGTAGTAGCGCTTGCGCTGACAGGGCTGGTTGTTGGAGCGGGTATTTTCCATGGGCAGGAAGCGTATCAGATGTTCCTGGCCGGTGTCAGTCTTGCAGTGGCTGCTATTCCAGAAGGATTACCGGCTATTGTCACAGTGGCGCTTGCCCTTGGCGTGCAGCGCATGATTAAACGTCGCGCCATTGTCCGCAAATTGCCTTCGGTTGAGACGCTTGGTAGCGCCAGCGTCATCTGCTCTGATAAAACCGGTACACTGACACAGAATAAAATGACGGTTACACATATATGGATGGAAGATTCCATCGTTGAAGTCGGTGGCACAGGCTATGAGCCGCAAGGAGACTTCTTTCAAGAAAATAGGGAAGTCCGTGCCCAGGCTCATGGCGTGCTGTACAAGCTGCTTCAGCTTGGTGTACTGTGCAACAATGCCCATCTAGAACAGCGGCGTGAAGGAAAGAAAGGCCTGTTCAAAAAAATGGAGGAGCAATGGGTGGTAAATGGCGATCCGACAGAAGGCGCTCTGCTTGTAGCAGGAGGGAAAGCGGGTGTTACTCGGGAGGTATTGGAAGAAACATGGACGAGGATTAAGGAGCTACCGTTTGATTCTACACGTAAGATGATGTCTGTTATCGTACAGGACCGATACGGCAAACGGATGCTGGTAACCAAGGGGGCGCCGGATGTGCTCCTTAGCCGGTGCACGCATATTATGTGGAAAGGAAATCCGATCCAATTGACCCCAAATCTGCGCCGTCAGATTGTTTTTGCCAACGAATCATTAGCTAAAAAAGCGCTCCGTGTGCTGGCCGTAGCATACCGTGATCTTCGTTCGGGCGAGATGCCGGGGAGCGAACAGACGGCGGAAAGAGGACTGATCCTCGTCGGTCTCGCCGGTATGATCGATCCTCCGCGTCCAGAGGTCAAGCAGGCGGTTCGCCGTTGTCGGCAGGCCGGAATTAAAACCGTAATGATTACAGGTGATCACCAGACAACAGCAGAAGCTATTGCGGATCAGCTTGGGATCCTTCCAGCGGGCGGGTTGACAGTAAATGGACAGGATTTATATAATATGTCCGATAGTGAGTTCGATTCTATTGTAGATAATGTATATGTGTATGCGCGTGTGTCACCGGAACATAAGCTAAGAATTGTGAAAGCCCTGCAGAAGAAAGGGCATGTAGTAGCGATGACAGGTGATGGCGTTAATGATGCACCTGCAATTAAAGCGTCGGATATCGGAATTGCCATGGGCATTACCGGAACAGACGTAACAAAGGAAGCGGCTTCTCTAGTTTTAGCCGACGATAACTTTGCCACGATTGAGGCGGCTATTGAGGAAGGTCGGACGATTTATGATAATATCCGTAAATTCATTCGGTATTTGCTGGCCTCGAATGTTGGCGAGATTATGGTTATGTTCTTTGCAATGCTGGCGGGATTGCCGTTACCTCTGGTGCCGATTCAAATCCTCTGGGTTAACCTGGTGACAGATGGTTTGCCGGCGCTTGCACTCGGGGTCGACCAGCCGGAGGAAGCAACGATGAAGCGTCCGCCTCGCCCGCGTAATGAAAATGTGTTTGCACGTGGGCTGGCATGGAAAATCATCTCACGCGGACTGTTAATCGGGCTGGTGACACTTGCGGCATTTTGGATAACCTACGAGGCGAACCCTTCGGATTTAACTCGAGCACAGACTGTGGCGTTTGCCACACTCGTTATGGCGCAATTGATCCATGTGTTTGATTGTCGGAGTGAGATATCCATTTTCAGCCGTAATCCATTACAGAACAAGTACCTTACGCTTGCCGTTCTTTCCTCGGTACTTCTTGTATTGCCTGTTATTTATTTGCCTGCGCTTCAACCGATTTTCAGCACGGTGGCGCTTACGGCATCCGAATGGATTTTTATCATATTGCTAGCAGGAATTCCGACGTTTGCGACAGGGTTGATTTCGTATTTGCGCATGAAATCCGGCAGACATAGAAGGGTGAGAGAGAGTTGAATTTCACAAAGATGAATGGGTTGGGCAACGATTTTATTATCGTTGCCCATTTTGAGAGTTTACCGGATGATGCGCCACAGATGGCGCGTGCAATGTGTGACCGGCATTTTGGTATCGGCGGAGACGGACTGGTCTTTATCTTGCCGTCGGAGAAGGCTGACGTCCGTATGCGTATCATAAACGCAGACGGTTCAGAAGCCGAGCAGTGCGGCAACGCGGTACGCTGTGTTGCTAAGTATGCGTACGATTATGGATTGGTCCTTTGTGAGGCGCTGACAGTGGAGACAATGGCAGGTATTCAACACGTATGGCTGACCGTCGAGGAAGGGAAGGCCACACAAGTAAAGGTGGATATGGGAGCGCCCATTTTACGTGGAGAAGCGATTCCGGTTGGGGTAAATGCAGAGAACGTAGTCGATCATCCAATTGAAGCAGACGGAGCTGCATTTGCATTTACTGGTGTGTCAATGGGGAATCCTCATGCTGTTATATTTGTGGAAGATGCGCCGCGCTTCGAAGTAGAGAAGTGGGGGCCTGTGCTTGAGACGCACAGCCTGTTTCCGAATAAAGCGAATATCGAATTTGTTTCCGTTATTTCGCCAACTGAGGTAGAGATGCGCGTATGGGAACGCGGTTGCGGTCAAACGTTCGCCTGCGGAACAGGCGCATGTGCCACGGTGGTTGCCGGTGCGCTAACCGGACGGACGGAGCGCAGAGTGCTTGTCCATTTGAAAGGTGGAGACCTTGAAATTGAATGGAGCGAAACGGATAATCGGATATATATGACAGGTCCCGCCGAGGAAGTATTTGCTGGGAATTGGCACAAGTCGTAGTGTCGGGAGGTGAAAAGCAATGGTATACAGCATGACGGGATACGGGCGAGCGGAGAGAAAGGAAGAGGGTGTGTCCTTTACGGTGGAAATGCGTTCTGTTAACCATCGTTTTAGTGAAGTGGCTGTTCGTATGCCGCGTGAGCTCTCCGCATTTGAGGATGCGGTACGCAAAAAGGTACTTTCCCATATCCGCAGAGGACGCGTCGATGTGTTCATTACAATTGAAACGGAAACGCCCCCTTCTTCACTAAAAATAAACTGGGAGCTTGCCCGTCAATATAAGGAAGCGGCCGAAAAAATGGCTGAATTACTCGGAGTTTCGCCACAGATGCCTGTTTATGAGCTATTATCCATGCCGGATGTAGCCCGGGCAGGGGATGAGAGGTCAGATTTGGAGAGTTACAAAGCTCCGCTCCTTGCAGCAGTTGAAGAAGCGATTGTCATGCTTGTGACAATGCGTAAGAAAGAAGGACAGGCTCTAAGGGATGATGTGCTCGGACGCATCGAAGAGATGAAGCATCTGGTGGAGGAGTTGGCCTTGTTTGCACCTAAGGTCGCAGAAGGCTACCGTGAGAGAATTTTTACCCGAGTACAGGAATACATACAGGATCGTTGCGATATCGATGAATCTCGTCTGCTGCATGAGGTGGCGGTATTTACTGAGCGGGCTGATATTTCTGAGGAGATTACGCGACTGCGCAGCCACTTTGTTCAGTTTGGACAGATTGCTGATGAGCCGGATGCAATTGGACGTAAGCTTGACTTTCTTGTTCAAGAATGCCATCGTGAAATCAATACGATTGGTGCGAAGGCGAATCATTTGGAAATCAGTCAAAAAGTGGTCATCTTGAAAGCTGAACTAGAAAAAGTGAAAGAACAGGTGCAAAATATAGAGTAAAACAGTAAAATAAGAGTTAACGTAATTATCCCGCCAAAATAGGGAGGCATATACGTATGGCCATTAAGTTGATTAATATTGGATTCGGCAATATTGTCTCAGCCAATCGCATTATTTCCATCGTGAGTCCGGAATCGGCTCCGATTAAACGCATCATTCAGGAAGCGCGGGACCGTGGAATGCTAATTGATGCCACGTACGGCAGACGTACAAGGGCGGTTATCGTAACGGATAGCGATCATGTAATTTTGTCGGCTGTGCAGCCAGAAACGGTGGCGCACAGGCTGACCAGTAAAGACGATGATTCTGACGAATAATTAAACGGGGGATTGTATGACGCAAGACAGAGGGTTGTTGCTTGTTTTGTCGGGACCGTCCGGCGTAGGAAAAGGAACGGTGTGCGCTGCGCTTCGGCCGCGCATGGAAGAATTGGTGTATTCAGTGTCAGCTACTACTCGTACGCCGCGCGAGGGAGAAGTAGACGGGGTGAACTATTTCTTCAAAAGAAGAGCTGAATTCGAATCAATGATTGAGAATGACGAGCTGCTAGAATGGGCAGAATATGTTGGTAATTTCTATGGTACGCCGCGCAAGTTTGTCGAAGATACACTGGCAAGCGGTCGTGATGTCATTCTGGAAATTGAAGTGCAGGGTGCGTTGCAGGTGAAAGAGAAGTTTCCGGAAGGGATTTTTCTATTTCTAGCACCACCTGATTTAAAGGAGCTTCGCTCGCGTATTACCGGTCGAGGGACCGAGACGGAGGAAAGCATTCGCAACCGAATGATGGTTGCGAAGGCAGAGATTGAGTTAATGGACCACTATAATTATGTGGTCGTTAACGACGAAGTGGACAAGGCGTGTGAACGTATCCAAGCGATTGTTACGGCTGAGCATTTAAAAAAAGAGCGGCAAATTGAGAAATATCGTCATTGGATTAAGGAGGTTTTTTAACAGATGATTTATCCTTCAGTTGATGAACTGCTGAAAAAAGTAGACAGTAAATATACGTTGGTGAGTATTGCTTCCAAGCGTGCACGCCAGATGCGCGAGCAGAACAAGTATTTAATCGATAAGCCTGTTTCCCACAAGTTTGTCGGCACTGCGCTAGAAGAGCTGTACGCCGGTAAAATCGAATTCGAACGGAAGTAAGACAAGAAAGAACTATAAAGGAAGCGCATATCGAGCCAATGCAGGCGGAAGCGATATGCGCTTTTTTCACTGATTTAAGAAAGTATATGTAGCTGTAAAGCAAGAAAGCCACCTATACTTTCTTTCGATCGTATCGCTTGAAAAACTCGCAAATTTTTCTTAGTGGTGGGAGTCCGGTTTTTTATTTCCGGTAAAGGAGAGAGCGCAATGAAAGGAAAGACAATCGTAATTGGCGTAAGCGGAGGCATTGCCATCTATAAAGTGGCCGATTTGTGTAGCAAGCTGACGCAACGGGGGGCAGATGTATGGGTGTTGATGACGGAAGCGGCAACCAAGTTCGTACAGCCCATTACATTCCAGGCGCTTGTGCGTAACCCGGTGTTGACCGATACGTTTCAGGAGCCAAATCCGGCCGTGATTTCACACATTGATGTGGCAGATCGGGCGGATTTGTTTTTGATCGCTCCAGCTACGGCCAATGTTATTGGTAAGATGGCGAATGGGATTGCTGATGATATCGTAACAACAGCCTATCTGGCGACGAAAGCTCCTGTGTGGATTGCGCCGGCAATGAACGTGAATATGTACAATCACCCAGCGGTACAGCATAATATGCGCCGGCTCATAGACTATGGTTATCGGTTTGTCGAACCGGGCGAAGGGTATTTAGCATGTGGTTGGATCGGCAAAGGACGCATGGCAGAGCCAATGGATATTCTCCAGCAAATCGAAATGCTCTTTGCCGATGCACAGCCGAGAGACATGGAAGGCGTGCGATTGCTCGTTACAGCCGGAGCTACGCGGGAGTCAGTTGATCCCGTTCGGTTTTTCACTAACCATTCATCCGGAAAGATGGGATACGCCATTGCGGAAGCTGCGGCGAAGCGGGGTGCCCATGTAACACTGGTAAGTGGGGCGACCCATCTAACACCGCCTTTGGATGTGGAATTTGTTCCGGTTGTTTCGGCTAATGACATGTATGAAGCTGTTATGGCTCGCTATGATGATGTGGATATTGTTGTTAAAGCAGCGGCCGTTGCTGATTACCGTCCAAAAAACGTACATAGTCAGAAAATGAAAAAGCAGTCCGGAGGCCTCGTATTGGAATTCGAACGCACGCGTGACATTCTTGCCGAGCTTGGCAAGCGAAAATCCACGCAGTTTCTTGTTGGGTTCGCGGCGGAGACAGAAAATGTAGAAGCGAATGCCCGCGGCAAGCTTGAGCGCAAAAACGCAGACATGATCGTGGCCAATAATGTGGCACAGAGTGGTGCAGGTTTCGGAACTGATACCAATATTGTTACCATCTATACAAGAAACGGAGAAAGCTTGGAGCTGCCGCGAATGAGTAAGGCTGAGGTCGCCAACCGCTTATTGGACGCGGTACTTGCAGTCCGCGGGGAGCGGGAAGAATAATATGTTCGCCCAGGTTGTCGTCGATGTTCCGGTTGTAGATACTGACCGCCCGTTCGATTACCGAATTCCCGAGTCGCTTGCACCATTCGTATTTGTAGGCAGCCGGGTTTCTGTACCATTTGGACCGCGTAAGCTACAAGGCTTTGTCGTTGGGCTGGCAGATACATCAGAGGTAGAGAAAACACGTGACATTCTTGATGTTCTCGATGTGGAGCCACCTCTGACGGAAGAGATGGTATGGTTGGCCAGACGTATCAGTGAACGGTATATGTGTACGTATTATACGGCGCTACAGTCAATGGTTCCGGCAGTGCTGCGTTCGAGTTACGACAAACAAATTTTTCTGACGGCGGCAGGTGAAGCTTTCGTTTCCGTGCTATCGGATGAACAAGCTTTTTACGAATATATTAGAAACCGACAGCCTGTCCTGTGGAATAAAATAATGAAAGAGTTTCCCTTTGCTGCGGCCTGGTTGGATGAAGGGCTTAAAAAAAATCGAATTCGTGTGGAGCAAATCGTAGGGGATCGCGTTACTAAAAAAACGATAACTATTCTTTCGCCTGCCGTATCTGTTGAAGAATTGGAAGCGGCTCAAGGAGAACTTTCAAAAACCGCTGTACGCCAGAAAGAAGTTTTGTCGCACTTCATTCATTTCTATGGACCTATTCCACAACCCGAGCTTTTGTCTTTGCTCGGTGTTTCCAATCAGGCTGTCAAGGGACTGGTAGATAAAGGTCTGCTTATTAAAGAAGAAGTGGAAGGGTATCGCGATCCGTTTTCCGGACGCACGTTTACTCCGGCACCGAAGCATCCTTTTACTGCGCAGCAGAAGACGGTTATTGACGGGATCGTAGAAGGGATGAATCCACCAGTCTATTATCCTTGTCTGCTTCATGGCGTTACTGGCAGCGGAAAAACGGAAGTCTATCTTGAAATTATGGAACGCACCATCGATCAGGGTCGAGAAGCCATCCTGCTTGTACCGGAGATTTCGCTTACACCGCAGATGGTTAATCGGTTTAAAGGAAGGTTCGGCAGCCAGGTTGCGGTCATGCACAGCCGCCTCTCGCAGGGGGAACGCTACGATGAGTGGCGCAAAATCCGGCGTGGTGAGGTTAAGGTTGCCATTGGTGCCCGTTCAGCGATTTTTGCGCCGTTTCAAAACCTTGGCTTAATTATTCTTGATGAAGAACATGAAGGGTCCTATAAGCAGGAGGAGACGCCACGCTATCATGCGCGTACGATTGCCCAGTACCGCGGCATGCATCATCATGCGGTGGTTATTCTAGGTAGCGCCACTCCATCAATGGAATCCTACCATGAAGCGAAAAAAGGCCGCATCCATTTCTTTGAAATGCGGGAGCGGGTCGGAAATCGTCCCTTACCGGAGGTTACGGTCGTTGATATGCGGGAAGAATTAAGAGACGGGAACCGGACGATGTTCAGCAAACCTTTAATGGATTCAATAAACAATCGACTTGAGAAAAATGAGCAGATTGTTATGTTCTTGAATCGACGTGGATTCTCTACTTTTGTGATGTGCCGTTCGTGCGGCTATGTTGCCCAGTGCCCCCATTGTGATATTTCACTGACATACCATCGGAGCAATCAGACGTTACGGTGTCATTATTGTGGCTATACGGAGCGTGAGCCGCAGATCTGTCCGGAATGCGGGAGTGAGCATATTCGCTTCTTCGGAACGGGAACGCAGAAAGTGGAAGAGGAACTGGCCCGTTATTTCCCGGGAATTCGCGTGATTCGAATGGATGTAGATACAACGGGACGCAAAGGTGCACACGAAAAGCTGCTGCAGGATTTCCGAGAAGGAAAAGGAGATGTGTTGCTTGGCACGCAGATGATTGCCAAGGGACTCGACTTTCCGAATGTGACTCTTGTCGGCGTGTTGGCCGCGGACAGCTTGTTGAACCTGCCGGATTTTCGTGCAGCTGAACGGACATTTCAATTGGTTACACAGGTGGGTGGCCGGGCTGGACGTCATGAGAAAAAGGGTGAAGTGATTTTACAGACATATAATACTGAGCATTACAGTATTCAATACGCAAGCAGGCACGACTATGAATCGTTTTTTGTAGAGGAAATCAAGCAACGGTATGAGAAAAACTACCCGCCATATTACCGGCTGGTTCTGTTTACATTCGCTCATGAGAACGTCCCGCTACTTGTCAAGATATCGGAGAGGTTCGCCAGGAAACTGCGTGAGACGATTCCACCCGGTGCGTATTTGCTGGGGCCTGTCGCTTCACCTATTGCTCGCATTAAAGATAGATATCGTTTCCAATGCATGATAAAATATAAAAACGATCCGCGCGTCTTACCCGCTATCCACCAGGTTGTCCGGGCATTTGACGAAGAACGAAAGAAGACGGGGATTATGCTTACAGTAGATGTAGACCCGCAAATGATGATGTAATAGCAAACGGCAAAAGCATGAATATGCATAAGGTATGCCTGATTCATATTGGGCGACCTCTGGTATTTTGACATATGCAGGATGGTGCGAGGCCACAAAAAAAGAGAGATGTATCAAAGAAGATTGACGTAGGAGGAACAGACTAATGAGCATCCGTATGATTGTAAAGCATCCCAATCCGGTACTCCGGGAGAAGTGTAAAGAAGTGACGAAATTCAATCCGAATCTCCATAAATTGCTGGACGATATGGCTGAAACGATGTATGACGCAGAAGGCGTGGGCCTTGCCGCGCCGCAGGTCGGCATTACCAAACGGGTCGTTGTCATCGATGTTGGGGATGGTATTATCGAGATGGTTAATCCAGAGGTTATTGAGTCGAAAGACGAACAGTTTGGCCCGGAAGGTTGTCTTAGTATTCCGGGATTGCTGGGTGATGTGCGTCGAGCCAACTGGGTCAAGGCGAAAGCACAAGATCGGAACGGCAATGAGATTATCATAGAAGGAGACGAACTGCTAGCACGCGCCATTCAACATGAGATTGACCACTTAAACGGTGTGCTGTTCATTGATTTGGCTGAAAAAACGTATTCAGGAAAAGAATAATAGAAGCATAAGACGCAGAAGGAGTGGACGCTTGTGCGAATTGTTTTTATGGGCACCCCGGATTTCGCGGTGCCTTGTTTACGGAAATTAATAGAGAAGGAATATAATGTCGTGGCGGTTGTTACTCAGCCGGATCGACCAAAAGGACGCAAAAAACAGCTGGCCGCCCCACCGGTCAAAGAGGCGGCGCTCCTGTTTGGATTGCCGGTACTGCAGCCGGAGAAGCTAAAAGTGGATGGCGTACAGGACATTCTCGCTTACAAGCCGGATTTAATCGTCACGGCAGCATTTGGACAAATTCTACCGAAAGAGTTAATCGACTATCCTACATACGGATGTATTAACGTTCATGCTTCCCTGCTGCCGCAGTATCGAGGCGGCGCCCCTATTCATAAGGCGATTATGGATGGCCAACCAGAAACAGGTGTAACCATCATGTATATGGTAGAGAAATTGGACGCAGGTGATATGTTGAGCCAGGTACGTGTTCCAATTGAAGAAAATGATAATGTAGGCACTATGCATGACAAGCTTAGCCGCGCTGGTGCAACGCTTCTTCTGGAAACCATTCCGAAGCTCATTAACGGCCAATGTACACCTCAGCCGCAGGACGAGGCAGAGGTAACGTATGCGTGGAATATCAAGCGGGAGGACGAGCGTCTCGATTGGACCATACCTGCCCGTGCATTATTCAATCAGGTACGCGGGCTCAATCCATGGCCGGTAGCCTATACGGTGACAGAACACGATGGTCAAGTTGTAAAGGTATGGGAGGCGGAAGTGCATAAGGAAGACGGAACAAATTGTGAGAAACCGGGTACTATCCTGTCTGTAGCGCCGGAAGGGATCGATGTGCAGGCTGGTGACGGTGTGCTTCGCCTAACACGCATCCAACCTGCTGGGAAGAAGGCGATGACGGTCGCCGATTATGTACGCGGTAGTTCTACGCTCGCGCCCGGTATGCGCTTTGTGGCGGGGGCAGCTGATGAGTAAGCGGAGAAAATCGTTGCCTGCACCTGCGACCGCCCGTCAACTGGCTGTGCGTGTTTTGACGGATATTGAAGAAAAACAGGCATACAGTAACTTAGAGCTTAAGTCTGCTCTTGGGCAGACGAAGCTTTCACGTCGTGATACGGGACTGGCAACTGAATTGGTATATGGGACGCTCAGCCGTTTAAACACCCTCGATTGGATGCTAGAACAGTTCGTCACCCAGCCCTTGCATAAGCTTGAAGGATGGGTGCATAATTTGTTGCGCATTAGTTTTTATCAGCTCTCCTATCTGGAGCGCGTTCCGGATCGGGCGGTGGTACATGAGGCAGTGGAGATCGCCAAGGCATGGGGGCATAAAGGAATTGCGGGCATGGTAAATGGTGTGTTGCGCAGTCGGCTGCGCGAGCCGGAGAAAACGGTCATACCAGATAATTTACCCCTTGTTTCGCGAATCTCACTTACCCATTCGCACCCGGAATGGATGGTAGCAGAGTGGATACAGCTGTACGGTGAGGCGGAGACGGAAGCGATGTGTGCGGCCAATAATCTGCCTCCGGTGATGAGTCTGCGTGCTAATGCATTACGTGTAACGAGGAACGAGCTGATTGCCCAGATTAGCAAACAGGTCACCGATGCGGAAATTGAGCCTTCTGCTGTGGCTCCTGAGGGGGTAGTGGCAAGCGATATCGGCAATATTGCCGAACTGCCAGCCTATGCAAGCGGTTCATGTACAGTACAGGATGAAAGCTCGATGCTGGTAGCCCGGGCACTTGCTCCAGAAGCGGGAATGAAGGTGCTCGATATGTGCGCAGCTCCTGGCGGCAAAGCGACGCATATTGCCGAATTAATGAAGAATAAAGGTGAGGTTACTGCACTTGATGTACATCCGCATAAAATCAGGCTGATCGAAGAGAATGCCTTTCGTCTTGGTATCTCGATTGTAGAAAGCAGGAAAGGCGATGCACGCAATGCGGACGAACTGCTCGCAGGGCGCACATTTGACCGGATACTGGTTGATGCTCCGTGTACCGGTCTTGGCGTCATTCGACGCAAGCCTGATATAAAGTGGCATAAGTGGCAAAGAGATGCGGCAGCTATTAGTAACATTCAATATGAAATCCTTTGTACGGCAGCCCGTCTTGTTTCTCCTAACGGGAAAATTGTCTATAGTACATGCACCGTTCAGTCGGAAGAAAATGAACGGTTAATCCGGCGCTTTCTTACAGAGCATACGGAATGGGAGCTAGACGGTACGCTGGCGCAGGATATGCCGGATGCCCTCAGAGAGAAGTATGCAACGCTTTTTGATGGATATATGCAGATCCTGCCCCATCATTTTGACACAGACGGCTTTTTTATTTCGCGCCTCAAAATGAAACAATAGTAGGAAGCATGTTTTATGCTTCCTTTTTTCTTTTTGTAATTGTTTTATGATACAATATGATTTGAACTTTTGAGAAGAAATGGTGAGTATACGTTTATGAAACCTTTTATTTATAGTTTAACAATGCCTGAATTGAAACGCTGGATGGAAGAGAATGGAGAAAAAGCGTTTCGCGCTGGACAGGTGTTCGACTGGCTGTATGTGAAGCGAGTGGATTCGTTTGACGAGATGAGCAACTTGTCGAAGCAGCTACGGGAAAAGCTGGACGCATCGTTTCGCATGGATGCGCTAAAAGAAATTACCCGCCAAGAGTCTCAGGACGGAACGATGAAGTTCTTATTCTCACTGCATGATGGCCACGCCATTGAAACGGTTATCATGCGGCATAATTACGGCAACAGCATCTGCGTTACTACGCAGGTAGGCTGCCGTATCGGCTGTACATTTTGTGCTTCTACTCTAGGCGGTTTGAAGCGTAATCTGGAAGCAGGAGAAATTGTGATGCAGGTGCTGGCTGCGCAAAAAGCGCTGGATGAGCAAGACGAGCGGGCGAGTCACGTTGTCGTCATGGGAATTGGAGAGCCATTTGAAAATTATGATGCGCTCCTTGGATTCCTGCGTATTATTAATGATGACAAAGGGCTCAATATCGGTCAGCGACACATCACGGTGTCTACAAGTGGTATCGTACCGAATATTTACCGGTTCGCTGATGAGAAAATGCAGGTAAATCTGGCCATTTCCTTGCATGCGCCAAATGCTGAGATTCGTACGCGCCTCATGCCGGTGAACCGCCGTTATCCGCTGGACGAGTTAATGGAAGCATGTGAGTACTATATCAAAACGACTGGCCGCCGCCTGACATTCGAGTATGGCCTCTTCGGTTCGGTTAATGACCGACCAGAACATGCGGAAGAATTGGCTGAACTCTTGAAAGGCATGATGTGCTACGTAAACCTTATTCCGGTAAACTACGTTCCAGAGCGCGACTATGTACGTACACCGCGCAATGACATTTTTACATTCCAACGAATTCTGAAAGCGAAAGGAATCAATGCGACGATTCGACGCGAACATGGCAGCGATATCGCTGCAGCCTGTGGACAACTGCGGGCTCAGCATGCCAAACAGACGCAGGGGTGAGGATAGATGGAGTCAGCCATACAGACGCATATCGGTTGTGTGAGACAAACGAATGAAGATTCGGGAAGAATCCAGCGGTACGATAACGGCTGGATTCTTGCCATTGTTGCCGACGGCATGGGCGGGCATCAGGCGGGTGACGTAGCCAGCCAGATGGCGGTCGATATTATATGCGATTCGTTGAAAGAAGTGGAAAAAGACATCACACCTAATGGATTGCAGCAGCGGTTAAGCGATGCAATTCAGCGGGCGAACGAGCGTATTCTGGCTTATGCGCAGGAACATGAAGAATGCCGCGGCATGGGTACAACAGTCGTCATTGCGCTAATGAATGAGCATCTTGGCGTGCTGGCCCATATCGGTGACAGTCGGATTTACCGCTATAACCAGAGTGGTCTACAGCAGATTACGAACGATCATACGTTGGTTAATGAATTGTTGCGTAGCCACCAGATTACGCAGGATGAAGCGGCCAATCATCCGCGCCGCAATATTTTAACGCGCGCGCTCGGTACTGATAGAAAGGTAAAAGCCGACTTCAGTGTAATGCACTGGGATACTGACGATATTCTGCTGCTTTGCTCGGATGGTCTTTCGGGTAAAATCAGCAGTGATGCAATGACAGCAGTACTTGCGGACGGTTCCCTAGAGGAGATGGCGGACGAGCTGATTGCTAAAGCGCTACATGCAGGAGGAGAAGATAACATTACTGTCATCTTGCTGCGCAATCAGTCGGAGGTCAGAGTATGAAAGGGGGAGCCAGCAGATGAATGGAAAGCGAATTGGCGGCCGCTATGATATTGAGCAGCAGATTGGGGAAGGCGGCATGGCTATTGTCTACCGTGCGCGAGATACATTGCTGAATCGTACGGTAGCTTTGAAAGTGCTGCGTTCCCAATTCGGCAACGATGACGATTTCGTCGCCCGTTTTCATAGAGAGGCTCAGGCAGCGGCTAGTTTATCCCATCCGAATGTGGTAAATATTTATGATATTGGCCAGGAAGATGAGATGTACTACATTGTAATGGAGTATATCGAAGGGATGACGCTCAAGCAGTATATTAATGAACACGCGCCGCTCGATATGAAAAAAGCTGTGGATATTGGGATGCAGATTTGCGATGCGCTTGATCATGCGCATCAAAATGAACTGATTCACCGTGATATTAAACCACATAATATCTTGATTAATAAATATGGACGGATTAAGGTAACCGACTTCGGCATTGCCCGGGCGGTATCATCCGTTACAATTACACACACCGGTTCCGTGCTCGGCTCTGTGCATTATTTCTCGCCGGAGCAAGCGAAAGGAATTGCGGCTGGAGTTAAATCGGATTTGTATTCACTTGGTGTTGTGTTATACGAGATGCTTACTGGGGAGTTGCCATTTTCCGGCGATTCGCCGATTAGTGTAGCATTGAAGCATTTGCAAGAGTCGTATGTGGCGCCACGTAAACTTCGGCCAGAAATTCCGCAGAGCCTGGAGAACGTGATTATCCGCGCAATGGCCAAAGAACCAATGTATCGATATGAATCGGCGCGTGAAATGCTAGAAGATTTACAGACATCACTTTCACCGGAACGCCGTAATGAGGCGCTATATTTGCTTCCGGAAAAGTATGGTGAAGAGGAAGAAGATCCGGAGATTACCCGCGTCATTCCGGCGATTAAACCGGAAATGATGCGTAAACGCAACTGGGATGAAGAAGCCGTATCAGCAAAAGAAACAATTGAGGTGGCAGAAAAGCCAGCCGTAGAGAAAGAAGAATTCGAGACGGAAGACAAGCAAACGAAACGCCTTCCCGTTAAAAAAGCGGCAGGTTGGACCGCAGGAGTTTTCTTGTTTTTAGCTTTGGTTGGGGTTGCCATTTTCTACGGGAATTCATTGTTTAAGGTTCCGGATGTCACAGTGCCTTCCGTGCAGAACATGTCGCTGGAAGAGGCGCGTAAAACGCTGGAAGGAGTAAATCTTGAGCCTGTTATTCAGAAGCAGCCTAGTGAAGACGTGGCACCTGACCATGTGATTAAGCAGACCCCGGCAGCAAACATGCCGGTAAAGGAAAATTCGCAAGTGCAACTGATTGTTAGTGAAGGAAAGCCAAAAGGAACCATGCCGAATTTCGTCGGAAAGAATATCTCTGATGTGGAAAGCCAACTGAGTGGCAAATATAAAGATTATAAAATCCAAAAAGAGATAAATGACAGCCAGCCGCCCGGTACGATTCTTAGGCAAGAGCCATTAGCCGGGCAAGAAATCGTGGCCTCCGATACGCAGGTTACATTGGTCGTAAGCGAAGGCCAGGAGAAAACAAGAGTACCAGCCCTGAAAGGTTTGACAGAAGAAGAAGCGAAGGCCAGACTCGAAGAAGCTGGGCTGAAGGTGCAGGTAAAAACGAAACAGAGTTATGAACCTAAGGGCACGGTCATCGACCAATCGCGTCGCGCTGATAATGAAGTGGAGAGGGGCTTGTATGTTCGCATTACGGTGAGTGACGGAAGCCTTCCTGGAGAGTCACGTCAGGTAGAAGAGCCGGTTGACGTTTATCTGAATCCGGGTGAACGGGCCGCGATTGAGATTAAAGTAACGGATGCTGCTGGGCAAGATAAAACGGTGCATACTTCCGTGATCGAACAGAGTATGAAGTTCAAAGTTAAGGTTGTTGTCACGCCTTCTCAGGATGCCCGTATTCAGGTGTACAAGGATGGGCAGCTCTATGAAGAAAAGGAAGTCAAATATAGTGATGTTCCATAACATGGGAGGGGTCTCATGCCGCAGGGCCGTATTGTAAAAGCACTAGCCGGCTATTATTATGTGCAGGATGGCGATACGCTCTGGCAATGCCGGGCTAGAGGAGTGTTTCGCAAAAAAGGCATCACTCCGCTGGTTGGAGACGAAGTAACGTTTGAAACGAATGGGACGGAAGGTACGGTGACCGAGGTATCGGCGCGGACGAGCGAGTTGGTTCGTCCGCCCATCGCTAATATTGATCAAGCGATTCTCGTATTCTCGCTCGCTGAACCTGTCTTTAATCCGCAGCTATTGGACAAGTTTCTCGTACATACGGAGGCAGCCGGTGTAGATGCGGTTATCTGTTTGACGAAAGCCGATCTGCTCGCTGAACCGGAAGAGGTGGAGCGCATTCTCAAGCGCTGTAAAGCGATCGGATACCCTGTCATTGTCACAAGTTCCAAGGGCAAGCATGGAATCGAAGATATCCGTGCCTACCTGACTGGTCATTTATCCGTATTCGCCGGTCAATCCGGTGTAGGGAAGTCTTCTCTTCTGAATGCACTATTTAGCGAACTGCAGCTTGAGACAGCACCTATCAGCCAGAAGCTAGGAAGAGGAAAACACACGACTCGACATGTAGAGCTTATCCATCTGCCAGAAGGCGGATGGGTGGCTGATACCCCGGGATTTAGTTCACTTGATTTTCAATCCATTGAAGCGAATGAACTTGCACTGTACTTCAAAGAGATGCGGGCTCTGCTCGGAGAATGTAAATTCCGCGGCTGCCTACATGTCAATGAACCGGGATGCTCAGTGCGTGCAGCAGTGGAAGCAGGAGAAATCCAGTCTGCTCGTTATAAGCACTACTTGGATTTTTTACAGGAAATTAAAGATAGAAAGCCGAGGTACTGAACATATGGTGAAAATTGCACCGTCGATTCTTTCTGCGGATTTTGCCCGCCTGGGAGAAGAGATTAGAGAAGTAGAGCAAGGAGGAGCGGATTGGATTCATGTCGACGTGATGGACGGCCATTTCGTCCCGAACCTAACGATAGGTCCGCTGATTGTAAAGGCGGTTCGACCGCATACGAGTCTAACGCTTGATGTCCATCTTATGATTGAGAATGCGGATATGTATATTCCCGAGTTCGCAAAGAGTGGCGCGGATATCATTACGGTTCATCAGGAAGCTTGCGTGCACCTGCACCGTACTCTCTACCACATTAAAAATCAGGGCGTTAAGGCGGCGGTTTCACTTAACCCGGCTACTCCGGTTTCGACGCTCGAACACGTGCTTGAAGATTTGGATATGGTACTGCTGATGTCGGTGAATCCGGGCTTTGGCGGCCAGAAGTTTATTCCGGGGGTTGTGCGGAAAGTGGAGCAATTGAAATCCATGCTTGCAGAACGCGGTCTTGCGGATAGCGTAGATATCCAGATTGATGGTGGTATTAACGCCGAGACAGCACCACTTGTAACAAAAGCGGGAGCAACCTGTCTTGTAGCGGGAAATGCCGTGTTTGGCCAGGAGAATCGCGCTCTTGCCATTGAAGAAATCAAGCGAGCGTGTCAGTAAAAGATAGAAATGTAAACCCATGGCTATAAAGGTCATGGGTTTTTTGTTGAGCTTATTTCATATTTTCTGGGCGCGGGGCATATGTTAAACCGAGCGATAAGAAGTACGCAGCCAGTACATCTGAATATAATGGAATTGTACTTGAATATGGGAGGGGTCATCATGCGTTTTTATACGATTAAGCTACCGAAGTTTTTAGGAGGACTGATTCGCGCGATTCTTGGCGGGGGAAAGCGATGAGGCGGCATAAGACGTAAAAAAAGCACCACAAAGCGGGTGCTTTTTTTATCTTTTATTATACGCGCTCAACTAAACCGGATTTCAATGCTTTAGTGCTTACGTATACGCGCTTCGGTTTACCATCCACCAGGATACGTACTTTTTGTACGTTTACGCCCCATGTGCGTTTGTTTGCACGGTTGGAGTGGCTGCGCTTGTTGCCGGTTTTTGACCGTTTACCAGTTACGTAACATACACGTGCCATTCTATTCCACCTCCCTGAGATGCAGTCAATCGAGATGACTCTCTTTACATACTCAAGTATGATATCATACGGTTATAGCAAAAGCAAGAGATCTGTCAAGAATTTACCCTTTACATGAGAGGGACACTCTTCTTTTAAAACAAATTCCTTTATAGTAAAATAATGAAGGGTTTAGGCATCTACGGTTTGTAGTAATGGAGATGAGGAGGCAGGGAAATGAGCGTTCAAATTAGCACAGAACTCGGAAAAATCGAGATAGATACAGAAGTTATCGCCACGTTTGCTGGAGCAGTTGCCATGGAATGCTATGGTTTGGTCGGCATGTCGTCGCGTCGTACGATGAAAGATGGCATCGCCGATATTCTGCGCCGGGAAAACCTGTCACGCGGTGTGGAAGTACGGGATGAAGACAATCAGACTGTTATTGATCTGTATATCATTGTGAGCTATGGAACAAGAATTTCCGAGGTTGCCCATAGCGTACAGGAACGTGTGAAATACGCTTTGGATAAAATGCTGGGTTTAACCGTGGATGAAGTGAACATATATGTGCAAGGTGTTCGTGGAGAGATGAGCTCCTAGGGAATAAGGGAGGAAACCATACGTGAGAAGCAACACATTGACGGGACAGGTTCTTCGTCAAATGTATAAAGCGGGCGCAGAGCGTCTGACGCAACATGTCAAAAAGGTAGACGCGCTCAATGTATTCCCGGTGCCGGATGGCGATACGGGAACCAATATGAATTTAACTTTTACTTCAGGTGCGGCTGAGTTGGACAAGTCGCCAGAGACGACAGTCGAAAAAATTTCAGCCATATTTTCTCGCGGCCTATTAATGGGGGCACGAGGTAATTCCGGAGTCATTTTGTCTCAGCTTTTCCGAGGATTCGCCAAAGGGCTTTCGGGCGTGTCCGAAGCGGATAGCTATCGGCTAGCTGAAGCATTCCAACAAGGAGTGGACATGGCCTACAAAGCAGTTATGAAGCCAGTAGAAGGGACGATTCTGACTGTTGCACGGGAAGCTGCAGCAGCTGCACGCAAAGCAGCGCGTAGTGGTTCTGTTGAAGGTGTCATTGAGATGCTGGTGGAAGCGGCTAGACAAGCTTTGGCTAATACGCCAAACCAGCTTCCGGTACTGAAGGAGGTCGGTGTCGTTGATTCGGGCGGTCAGGGGCTTGTCTATATTTACGAAGGGTTTTTGAGCGCGGTGAAAGCCGGCGTTACTTTTGACGAGCCAGAGATGGAATCCGGGCCCGTTGTGGTAGGGGAGTCTTCGCTGTTCGGTGAAGCGCATGTGGAAATGCACCATGTCATCGATCAGATGGATATTCAATACGGATATTGTACGGAATTTATGGTGCATTTGAAGCCGGATACGCCGTTTTTGCAACAGGAGTTTCAAGAGCGGATCGGCAGTTATGGAGATTCGTTGCTCGTCGTCGCGGATGACGATTTGGTGAAAGTCCATATCCATGCTGAAGAACCGGGAGATGTGTTGTCATTTGCGCACCGCTATGGCGCTCTTGACCGAATTAAAATTGAAAATATGCGCCTTCAGCATGAAGATGTGCTTCGTCGACAGAAAACGAAACAGATGGATTGGACACCGGAACAGGGTGATGAGCATGAGATGGCTTCAGTTCCGTCCAGGTCAAAGAAAGCAAATAAACCGTACGCGATTATCGCTGTGGCAAGTGGAGAGGGCATCGCGGAGATTTTTAGAAGTCTGGGTGTTCAGACCATTATCGAAGGCGGCCAGACGATGAATCCGAGCACAGAACAATTTGTACATGCTATTGAAGAGACGGATGCGGAGCGGGTTATCATTCTGCCTAATAACAAAAATATTGTCATGGCCGCTCAGCAAGCTGCCGATCTTGCGGATGTTCAGGTAACAGTTATTCCCTCTACAAGTATTCCGCAAGGCATGTCTTCGTTACTCGCTTTTTCAGCTGATGAGCGAATGGAGACAAACCGTGATCGGATGAGTGAAGCGCTAGGCTATGTAAAAACAGGTCTTGTCACCTATGCCGTCCGAGATACGACATTGAATGAGCTTGTTATTAAGGAAGGCGATTTCATTGGGATTTTCGATGGGGATATCGTTACGTCAGGACAGAATCCATATGAAACAGCACGCCTGCTCATTACGGAAATGGTCGGTGAAGAGGACGAATTGATTACGCTTATTTATGGCACGGATGTCGAGGATGAGGACATGGAGAAGCTCAAAAAACAGCTTAAATCCTCGTATGGCGCCTATGAAGTGGAAGTGCATAACGGGGGACAGCCTCTCTATTCGTTCATCATTGCAGTTGAATAAACCACGGATTAGGAAAGGGGGGCGCATTCGTTATGAAGCTTTATATTGTAACAGACAGTACGGCCGATATCCCAAAAGAATTGGCTACCGAATTGGATATTCATATTATTCCGTTGAAAGTGCATATTGAGGACGTGACATATCTGGATGGTGTGACATTGTCTACTGGTGAATTCTACGAGAAGCTTGAGAAAGCAGACAAGTTGCCTCGCACTTCCCAGCCTTCACCGGCCGATTTCGTCGATGTATATGAATCGCTGGCCTCTAGGGAAGAGGATGGCGAAGTTATCTCTATTCATCTATCCAGTGCATTAAGTGGCACATATCAGACGGCCAATCTGGCAAAAGATATGGTACAGGAAAAAATCAATGTGCATGCAATTGATAGCCGGACGGCGTCGTATGCGCTAGGATCTATTGTAGTGGCAGTGGCGCGGGCTGCACGCGCGGGCAAAGAACTTCAGTATTGTCTTGACTTGGCACAGCGGCTCATCGCCAACCACAAGGCGTTTTTCGTGATGGATACGCTAATGTATTTGCAGAAGGGTGGACGTATTGGTAAGGCTTCTGCTGTACTCGGTTCTCTTTTGAATGTAAAGCCGATTTTGACGTTTGATGAAGCCGGGGAAGTCGCTGCAGTAGAAAAAGTGCGTGGCAAGAAAAAAGCGGTAGGTCGTATTGTGGACCTGGTTAAGGAGTATGCCGCCGGTAAGCCGGTAGTGGCCTCGGTTGTCCATGCTACCAGCCACGAGGAGGCAGAGGCACTGAAAGTACGGGTTGCAGAAGAATTAAATGTAACAGAAGATATTATCGTGACCGAACTTGGGCCGGTCATCGGCACATATGGCGGCCCGGGATTACTGGCTGTCATGCTATATAAAGCCTAGTATGATAGTACAGCCGAAATATCAAACGTTATTTATATATACTAGACATTCCTATCTCGACTGAGATAGGAATGTTTTGTTAATGGATAAGAAAGTATATAAGGAGACGAAAGCAGTGAGTAATCAATTACAGCAACCTGTTACCACATTGAAAGGAATCGGGGCAGAAAGAGCCATTGACCTGGCCTCACTCGATATTCATACTGTGCAGGACTTGCTTGAGCATTTTCCATACCGTTATGAAGATTATCGAGTACGTGATTTGAGCGAAGCGGAAGACGGGGAGAAGATCACGATTGTTGGGACGGTATACGGAGAACCGGTTGTCCGGTTTTACGGCAAGAAGAAATCGCGTCTTACTGTAAAAATCGTGGTGAATAGGGTAGTGGTAACCGCGATTTGGTTTAACCGCCAGTTTCTTAAACAACAGCTGCGCGCTGGCCGTGAGATTATGCTATCCGGAAAATTCGAGAGGGCGCGGCTTCAAATGACTGTAAGCGAGCATCACTTTCTTGACACCGACAAGAAAACCCCGCAGGAAGGTTCGATTCAGCCGGTATATTCGACCAATGCTAATATTCAAGTAAAACAAATACGTCGCTGGGTGGCTGATGCGCTCAAGGATTATGGTGATAAAGTGGAAGAGATTTTGCCAGCGTATTTAGTACAAAAATACAAGCTGGCCCCTCGGGCAGAAGCCATCCGCAACATTCATTTTCCGGAAAGTGTATTGGGCGGTAAGCAGGGACGACGTCGATTGGCATTCGAAGAGTTGTTTTTGTTTCAATTGAAGCTACAGGCATATCATGCAGTGAACCGAAGGACAAGCGACGGAATGGCGCAGAGTATACTGCTTCCACAGGTGAAAGAGTTTATCCACAGTCTACCGTTTCCACTGACAGGCGCGCAGGAGCGTGTCGTCAAAGAAATTCTAGGTGATATGCAAGCCGGGTATAGGATGAATCGTCTTCTGCAAGGGGATGTCGGTTCTGGAAAAACAGTAGTGGCTGCTATCGCACTGTATGCGACCATTACGGCAGGCTATCAGGGTGCATTGATGGTACCTACGGAGATTCTGGCTGAGCAGCATTATACCACGCTGCAGGAATTGCTTACACCGCACGGTATTGAGCTTGCTATTCTTTCCGGTAGTGCGACAACGCGCCAACGCCGAGATATTCTCGCCGGACTGCAGTCCGGTCTCATTCATATTGTTGTCGGTACGCATGCGCTTATCCAGGAAGATGTGTATTTTCGGAATTTAGGTCTAGTTATTACGGATGAGCAACATCGGTTCGGAGTCGAACAACGGCGTATCCTACGTGAGAAAGGCCTGCATCCGGACGTATTATTCATGACTGCGACACCGATTCCACGTACTCTGGCCATTACTGCGTTTGGAGATATGGACGTATCGACAATTGATGAACTGCCAGCTGGTCGCAAACCGGTGGAAACGTACTGGGTTAAGCATGATATGTTGGATAGAATTTTAGCGTTTATAAATAAGGAGCTGGGCAAAGGTCGCCAGGCTTATGTCATTTCGCCGCTTATCGAGGAATCGGAGAAGCTTGATTTACAGAATGCGATGGATGTTCACGCGCAGCTTAGTCATTATTTTGCCGGGAAATACAATGTAGGGTTAATGCATGGACGTCTGCCTTCAAAGGAAAAGGACGAAGTTATGCAGAGGTTCAGCAGTGGAGAAGTACAAATCCTTGTTTCCACGACAGTGGTGGAGGTTGGCGTGAACGTGCCGAATGCATCGGTAATGGTCATCTACGATGCTGAACGCTTCGGACTGGCCCAGTTGCATCAATTACGTGGACGTGTCGGACGCGGAGCGGAACAGTCGTACTGCATCCTTATCGCCGACCCAAAATCGGAAGTTGGCAAAGAGCGGATGCGAATTATGACGGAAACAAATGATGGTTTTGAAGTGGCGCGCCGTGACCTTGAATTGCGTGGACCCGGGGATTTCTTCGGTACGAAACAGAGCGGATTGCCGGAATTTAAAATAGCCGATGTTGTACAGGATTACCGCATGCTTGAAGTGGCCCGCCAGGAGGCGGCTGATCTGATTAGCCATCCTTCGTTCTGGGTCGGGCCTGAATATGCACCGCTGCGTCATTATTTGAAGCGGGATGAGTATTTTTTGGAGAAAATTAAAGATTAGGGCTACTTGTCCGTGTGCTTGTCCGCTTCTATTTCTTCGTCCGGGTCGTCAGTATGATGAGACCAGCGGGGAGAATGCTCCAGTCGATGGCCGATGCGAAGTACAGCATACATCAAAAACATGGTAAACGCAGTCATACCGTAATAGCCGGCGCCTATTGCAATGCCGATGCCCCCAGAGAAGAATACCATAGCCGCCGATGTAAGGCCTTTGACGGAACGACCGCGTTGAATGATGAGACCGGCGCCGAGAAAGCCGAGTCCACTGACAATTTGCGCGGTTAAGCGCATCGGGTCCATCATCGTGCGGCCGGGTAGAGAGTACCTGTCGACGGTATGGATAGAGACAAGCGTTAATAATGTAGAAGCTACGGTTACAAATGTATATGTTTTAATGCCAGCAGGCTTAGAACGGCTCGTACGCTCCAAACCGATAAAAAATCCGAAAATCGCGCTTAATGCAAGGCGTAAATACATCTCCCAGTGTTCAAAGTCGAGCACGGACCGGGTGATTTGATCAATAAATCCATTCACGGTTGCTCTCACCCCCTCCTTAATGCTTTTTATCTTATCATCATATTCTATGAGCGAAAAGCAAAAAAAAACCGCCCGGCAACAAGCCGGACGGGCACGCCAAACGCGATGCGTCTGGCCTGCATAATGGGAGAGGAGAAACCGGAGGAAGAGCTTATGGGGAAACGTAAGTCTTCTCCGCGGTTGTCGGCAACACGGAATATCCGTGCCGCTACCCTTATTTTGGACGGAGACTGTCCATAATATACATAAGATGTAAGAAAGAGCTCTAATTATTTACCGAAATATTGGTTTATGTTATACTAACGACGTTTAAAAACGGATAACAGTGGAGTGGAAGCGATGCGAGTGGTAGCAGGCTCAAAAAAAGGGCATCCGCTGCAGGCTGTGCCGGGCAAAGGCACGCGTCCGACAGTGGATAAAGTGAAAGAGTCCATTTTTAATATGATTGGTCCTTATTTTGACGGGGGACTGGTTCTTGATTTATATGCAGGGACAGGAGGACTTGGTATTGAGGCATTGAGTCGCGGAGCGGAGAAATGCATTTTTGTTGATGCAAATCGCAAGGCGATCGGAATCGTTCAGCAGAACCTGAGTTCTACCGAGCTGAATGAGAAGGCAGAAGTGTATCGTAACGACGCAAATCGGGCCCTTAATGCGCTTAAAAAAAGGGAGCTTATGTTCGATATCGTGTTTCTTGATCCGCCGTATGCTGAACAGAAAATCGAAAGCCAAATCGCCATTATGCTTGATCACGGCTTGCTTGCACCAAACGCTATGATTGTGGCTGAGCATGATGTGAAGGATGAGCTGTGTAATCATATCGGTAGTGTGGATAAAATAAGAGAAGTAACATACGGCCAGACAGCGATTACAGTTTATCGAAACGAAGGATAGCGAGAAGGAGGGGATACCATTGAGCATTGCAGTATGTCCAGGAAGCTTCGACCCGGTTACATACGGGCACCTTGATATCATCCAGCGAGGGACTAAGGTATTCGACAAAGTCATTGTGGCGGTACTTATCAATCGTAATAAAACAAATCCAGTGTTTACGATTGAAGAAAGATTGGAGCTTTTACGTGAAGTGACAAAAGATATGCCAAATGTCGAAGTGGATACGTTTACGGGTTTGCTTGTTGAGTATATGCATGAGAAGGGCGCCAGGGCCATTATTAAAGGTCTGCGCGCCGTATCAGACTTTGAATATGAGATGCAGATGGCATCCATCAATCGTTTGTTGGATAACAAAATCGAGACATTCTTTATGATGACTAACAACCAGTATTCCTTCTTAAGTTCCAGCATCGTAAAAGAAGTCGGTAAATATGGCGCCGATGTCAGCAGTCTTGTACCGCCGGTAGTAGAAAAAGCGTTGCGTGAAAAATTTGGAGAACCCCGCTAGTACGGGGTTTTTTCGATGGTTACTTTCTGGTAAGCCAGGTGCCGATATGTACCGATATTATAGTGAAGAGGAGTGCTCCTGCACATACTAGAAGCGAGAGCGCTTGCCAGGAAGAGGAAAGTGTCCAGAGTGAACCCTGCGCCGGATCGTAGGAAAGCCATACAGGAAGCGCGCCTTGCGCTGTATGCGGTAGTTTGCTGTACAAAAACGCACCGATGGTGTAGGTAAACAAGAATGCAAGAGCAGCATGGCAGAGACGGGCAAACAGGAAGGGACGGTAACGTATATCCGTTTCTGCAAGCATGCTCGCTATTTGAGCGTGTACAGACAATCCGCCCCAGGCAAGTACAGCACTTGTAGTCGCCATAACGAATACTGGGGACAGGGAGACGAATAGTTCGCTTGTTTCTTTAGCTCCGAGCGTTACCTCAAATAGTCCATAGATGAATGCCTGTGCTGCTTCAACGGGATGACCGAAGAAAGACAGTACATTGCCTAGTAGCATCGACAGCAGTGCTATCACTTTCAGTTTCGTAAATAAATCCAGCAACACGGAAAAAAACAGGATGAAACCGCCGAGCAAAAGCTGTGTATGTAGTGAGGTTGTCACAGCATCACCCATCAGCTTGCCGAATGCCCGGCCATCCTGTAGGCGTGCGTGGTGCATTGCGGTCAACGCCCGGTACAGAGTCGACCGGGATGTATCAGGCCGATAAGGTGTACGTTCTCCGCTTCGATTATGTCGAGCCATAATGAATCCAACAAGAATCGCTGTTGTATAATGACAGATAAGCAGTATGAGGCCCACTTTTGCACTGCCAAAAAAGCCGATCGCTACCGCTCCAGTAATAAAAACGGGATCGGCTGTCGTAGTATAAGATACGAGACGTTCACCCTCAGCGCGTGAAATTAATTTTTGTTCGCGTAAGCGAACGGTTAGCTTGGCACTGATAGGGTATCCGGAGGCAAAGCCCATTGTCCAGACGAAAGAGCCGGGACCGGGAACATTAAAGATGGGGCGCATGAGTGGTTCGAGCAATACTCCCATAAAATGAGCCAGACCAAGCCCAAGCAGTATTTCCGATGTAATAAAAAATGGAAGTAGTGCGGGAAAAACAACATCCCACCAGATTTTCAACCCTCTTAGCGCCGCCAAAAACGACGTATCCGGGAATAGCACCAGGCTTACCGCCAGCACAAAGGAGCAGACGGCGAACAGAATGGTAATCAAGTATGGCTTTATGGCACGCATAAGCATTTCTCCTTATTCTTCCGTGTAGGGTGTTGCTATCCTGCTGGAACAGACAGGGCCTATCCTTATATGTACGGGACAAGGAGGTAAAATAGACCTGACTGCAGGACAATAGCATAAGTGAAAGGAAAACAAAAATCGGAGGGAGAAGTATGCCGCACATCGGATTGGCTTTGGGCGCGGGCGGCGCGCGCGGCTTTGCGCACATCGGCGTGCTGGAAATACTTGAAGAGCACGGTATCATGCCTGCCTATTTATCAGGTAGCAGCATGGGAAGTCTTATTGCTTCACTGTATGCATGCGGATTTACGCCACAGATGATGGAAAAGCTTGCTATTAATCTGAAGCGAAAGCATTGGCTTGATCTTTGTGTTCCCGGTATGGGCTTCGTTACGGGAGAGAAGTTGCGTCATATTGTGAAGTTGCTTACCCGTAGCAAGAACATAGAAGAGCTGGAACGCCCGCTCTCCATCGTAGCTACTGATTTGGCGTCAGGAGAGAGAGTCGTATTTACGGAAGGGCCGATTCATGAAGCGGTGCGTGCGAGCGTATCTATACCCGGCATTTTTGTGCCGTATAAACTGGGGAGTAGATTGTTAGTGGATGGCGGTGTCGTGGATCGGGTGCCGATTGAGCTTGTTCGCACGATGGGCTCAGAGTTGACCATCGGAGTTGATGTATCGCTTGCCCCTTCCAATAGTCCGGTGCGTACGTTTTTCGATGTTATTTTTCAGACTATTGATGTAATGGAACGGGAGATATTCCTTCATCGTACGGTACATGCAGATGTAATGATTCGACCGGATGTCGGACGTTTCAGTTCCACTTCATTTACGAATATTGACATAATCATTGAAGAAGGCAGAAAGGCGGCACGATTGATGGTACCGCACATACAAGAGAAAATGGAAGATTGGAGGAGACACGCATGACTCGCCGCCGACACTTTTTTAGGAGCAAATTTGCACCATTTATCGCTGCTGCGCTTATTGCGATGGCGTTACTTGCCGTAGCCTTAAGCCCTACCGGCTATTATATCATCCGTCCAGGCTCAGCGATCGAGCTTCAGCCTATGGTGACTGTCCAGGACGGACATAAAGACGAAAAGGGCGTCCTTATGCTAACGACGGTACGGATGGGGAAAGCAAACGTACTAGGTTATTTGTATGCAAAGGCCGATCCGTATTCAGAGCTTGTAAAGGAAAGCACGATCCATAGCCCGCATGAAACGGACGAGCAGTACAACCTCCGCGAGCTGCAAGAGATGAAAAATTCGCAGGAGAATGCAATGATTGTTGCATTTCGCAAAGCGGGACTGCCTGTAAAAATCAAGGAAAAGGGAGCCAATGTCGTCTTTCTGGTGCCAGACATGCCGGCAAAGAGCTACCTGAAAATTGGAGATGTAATTACAAAGGTAGATGAAAAGGAGATTACAAACGCTCAGCAACTACTAAACTCACTTAAAGGCAAAAAAGCCGGAGAGACGGTTACGCTTACGTATGTCCGGGATGGCAAGGCAAGTAAGGCAGAAATTACGCTAAAAGCTTTTCCGAAGGCACCAGGTGAGAAAGAAGCCAGGGCAGGTATCGGTATTGCTTATCCGAACCCGGACGGGCCGGTAACGAAAAGAGAAATTGAGCTACCTAAGCAGGTAACAATTTCGTCTGAAAATATAGGTGGCCCGTCTGCTGGAATGATGTTTACACTAGAAATCCTCAATCAGCTAACACCAGGCGATTTGACGAAAGGGTACCGTATTGCCGGAACAGGCACGATTAGTGCGAACGGGACGGTCGGCCCGATCGGTGGAATCGAGCATAAAGTACGGGCTTCGGATAAGATGAAAGCTGATATCTTTTTTGCGCCGGATAATCCTGTTCCATCAGGTAGTAAGCAACGTTCCAATTATGCCGATGCAAAAGCCGAGGCGGAAAAGCTTGGCGCAAAAATGAAAATTGTGCCGGTGCGCACGGTAGATGACGCTATAAAATATTTGGAAAGCCTTCCGCCGAAGAACGGAAAGTAAAATCAAATATGGTCGAAATGCAGCGGTGTTTGCCAGTATTCCCGCTGCATTTCTTTTTGGCGCAAAGATTCGGGTAATCCTAGCGCATACAGGGCTCCGGCCTGAACGTCGAGCGTGAGCATTGGGTGCTTATCTTTGGCGACCCGCGTAATGACAGGCAATGTGCTCGTTTCCTTCATCCTTTTTAATAGACGTTTTCCGGTTCGGTTGAAGCCTAATACGCGGATATAGGCAGGTCCCTGTTTTGCGTTAATTACAGCTATTTTGCTACGTGTCAGGTTGAGCATACTATACAGGAACAGCCGCTGCAGTCGAGCCCAGGTATAGCGCTTTGTTTTTACCGTCTCCATCAGGTGGTAAAACGAAGTGGAACGGGGCAATGCCTGTAGAATACGGTGCTCGATGCCTTCATTCATTTCATGGATAGTGGCGAGTTCCTCGGGCCAGCGAGTAAGTAATTGATGCTGAAGATACGGGTAGAAGCGTTCCCATGTGAGTGGAAAGCGGCCTGCCGCTTCTTCTGCCTGCAATATTTCAAATGTACTCTGCGGAACATAGGGGCGAATGGCATGAATGCCGTTGTTGGCATGCTCGAGAATTAATTTTCGCAGAGCAGTAGCGCTGGCGATGCTTTGATCTGTGACAGTCTCCTGGTGGTAGCCAGCTTTTTGACGTTTGATGGTAGCGGGACGCATCGGGCTTTGCAGACGATGCAATGCTAGGCAATAATTCAGACCGAGTATATTGTTCGGTTCTGTCACATGGCCCTGTAGTGTATCAGTTGCCAGAGAAGGTAAGAGAGCCTGAATCGCTTCTCCGTATGCGGCAGGATAGCTGCGGCCTTGAGCCAGCCCTTTGAGAAGTGTTTCCTGAAATGCCAATGGTTCTTCTGCCAGTATAGCGGCGAGTTTTTCAATCCAGGCGATGTCGCCACTTTCTGAGCCGAAGCATACCTCATCCACTATTCCGGTGGCATGCAGAGTAGCGATAGAGCCGAAAGCGAATTGTTCAGCGTTCTGCGTCGCATAGATGAATGGTATTTCCAGTACCAGATCTACACCCATATGGAGAGCCATTTTTGCACGAGCCCATTTGTTTACAATGGCAGGCTCGCCGCGTTGCAGGAAATGCCCGCTCATTACGGCGACGACCGCGTCCGAGGCGGTTTGTCTTTTGGCTTCCGTGAAGTGGTATGTATGTCCGTTATGTAAGGGGTTGTATTCGACAACAATTCCGACTGTTTTCATGCGGTTCTTCCTTTGCAATTGATTTGTTTCAATGATAAAGCATGAGGGAAAACAAAGGCAATTACGAATAAATATCATGTCAAGTAAACAGGGTGTCAATATTGTTTCCTTGACATATTATTCGGGGAAAAGTATAATAACTTTTGTTGCTCGAAATGAGGTGGCATATGTATGAAATTGAAGAAAAATCAGCTGCTTCAACTGCGGGGCGGCAAGTTTCCGATTGATGAGACAGTGAAGTTGAATCTTGCGCGAAAGCACCAGCAACTTATCTCAGCGGAGCCTGCTCGCTTTACTGGGGAAGCATATACAACCTCGGGTTTATTTATTGTCGAGGGCCGGGTGTCCGGAGAACTTACAATGGAATGTGCCCGCTGTTTGGTCAAGTTTCCGTATCGCTATAATGTAGCGATAAAAGAAACATTTATGGATGAGAACCAGATTGAGTTTGACGTGGACGAAGAGATGGAGATTCATCCGCTTGAAGATGATGAGATTGATATAATACCATACCTGGAGGCAGCCTTGCTGTTATCCTTGCCACACACACTCGTATGCGGTGAAGATTGCAAAGGGCTATGCCCGGAATGCGGTACGAACCGCAATGAGAAAGACTGTGGCTGCGTAGTGGAGCGGATTGATCCACGTCTTGCTGTGCTAGGTGAACTTTTTGGAAAGCAAGACAAATAAAAGCTTTTCATTTGCTTGAAAATCAGGTATGATGATTGTTGTGTTTTGATGGATAACTTGTCCCATCAAATAGATGCTTTGACTGTAATCTTGTGAAGGGGGTGGGATAAATGGCAGTACCTCAAAGACGGACTTCAAAAACTCGTAAAAATAAGCGTCGGACTCACTTCAAACTGGAAGTGCCGGGCATGGTAAAATGCCCTGAGTGCGGCGAAATGAAGCTGGCTCACCGTGTATGCAAAAGCTGCGGCACATACAAAGGAAACCAGGTTGTGAATAACGCTTAATTTCAAACGCACAGGAGGCAGAATGGGATCATCCATTCTGCCTTCTTTTGTTTTCCGTTACATCAAGAAAAAAATGAAAAAGTGCTATCTATGTCTGTTCCCCTCGAATATTGACTAGTTTTCTGTAGTAGCAGGAATTTGTTTTTGGATACGAGAAATTAACATGGCAAAATCAAAAAAGAACGTTGTTATTTCAAAAAAATTTCTATATACTGCTATTAGTAGCTGGTAATAAGAACGGCTGAGCATGTGGAAAGACTATAGGTGGTGAAGTAGGATGGCTCGCCTTGCGAAGAAAGCTCGCCAGGAAGCACTGCACAATTTGCTTGCGGTAAGTCCATTCTATACGGACGAAGAGCTTGCCGCGCATTTTGGCGTTAGCATCCAGACCATTCGCCTCGACCGTTTGGAACTCGGCATTCCGGAGGTGCGGGAGCGTATTAAGAATGTGGCTAAAAAATCCCTGGATGAAGTAAAGTCGCTTTCATTAGAAGAAATGGTAGGAGAATTGCTCGATATCGAGCTGGACCGTTCGGGGATTTCCCTGCTGGAAATTACAGAGGAACACATTTTTTCCCGAACGCAGATTGCCCGCGGGCATCATATATTTGCCCAGGCCAATTCGCTGGCTGTCGCGGTCATTGATGCGGACGTCGTTTTGACGGCCGCAGCGCGAATCCGCTACATCCGCCCAGTACGTCTTGGCGAGAGGCTAGTGGCTAAGGCCGCTGTCCGCGAGACAAAGGGCGATCAGAGCAAAGTACGGGTGGAGACGAGAGTGCAGGATGAGCTCGTATTCAGCGGCACGTTTCGCGTATTTCGCATGAGAGACTTTGACGCGCAGACCAGCCGCAAACAGGAGGAAGTATGATTATTGCAATAGATGCGATGGGGGGAGATTTGGCGCCCTCCTCGAATATTGAAGGCGCCATTGAAGCGGCGCGCGAGATGCCTGATATCCGTCTCGTGCTTGTGGGCGATGAAGCAAGACTTACGCCCATGCTTGCGCAGGCGCCGACAAATATTGAAATCAGACATGCAAGCGAGATAGTTGAAGCCGACGAAGAACCAGTGAAAGCGGTGCGAAGAAAACGCGATTCGTCACTTGTAGTCGGCGTAACAATGGTGAAAAATAAAGAAGCAGATGTTATTATCTCCGCCGGTAATACAGGCGCATTTATGACGGCAGCCCTTTTGATTACCGGTCGTATTAAAGGTATCGACCGTCCGGCGTTAAGCCCGATTGTGCCAACAGTAGGCACCGCTGGAGCGATGATTCTTGATGCCGGTGCCAATATGGATGCCCATCCAAAAAATTTGCTGCAGTACGCGATTATGGGGAGCATTTACGCAAAGAAAGTCATGGGTGTGGAATCTCCGCGTATCGGCTTACTTAACGTAGGCACGGAAGAAAGAAAAGGGAACGACCTAACGAAAGAGACATATGGTTTGCTGCAGGAAAGTTCGTTGAATTTTATCGGCAATGTGGAAGCTAGGGATGTAATGGAGCATGTATGTGATGTTGTTGTCTGTGACGGATTTTCCGGAAACATCCTGCTTAAGACGATGGAAGGCATGGCTAAGACGATGATGTCTGTCATGAAAGAAGAATTTACACGTACAGTTACCAGCCAACTAGCGGCGATGATGCTACGTCCAGGTCTCAAACGTATGAAAATGAAGATGGACTATGCAGAGCATGGCGGTGCTCTGCTCATGGGAGTACAGGGTACGTGCATCAAAGCGCATGGTTCCTCCAGCGCACGCGCCATTTATACCGCTATCAAGCAAGCTAAGAAATTCGTAGAGCAGGATGTAAATGGTCTTATCGCAAGAGAAATTCAAGGAGAAAGCGGGGATAGCCATGTTTAGGACAAATCGGGCGGCAGGTATTTTGGCGACGGGACGTTACTTACCGGAGAAAGTGTTAACGAATGCCGATCTGGAGAAGATGGTAGAAACATCAGATGAATGGATTGTTACCCGGACCGGGATTAAGGAAAGAAGAATTTCTCGCCAGGATGAAGCATCTTCCGATATGGCGACTGCGGCCGCACAGCAGGCGTTGGATAAAGCCGGTATCGCCGCTGAACAGGTTGACCTTATTATTGTGGCGACGGTTACCCCGGATATGTTCTTTCCGTCCACGGCTTGTATTGTACAGGAAAAGCTTGGAGCCAAGCGTGCGGCAGCCTTTGATTTATCTGCGGCATGCTCCGGTTTTTTGTACGGTACGTCGGTAGCAGCTCAATTTGTCTCCAGTGGGACATATCGTTATGCGCTGGTCATTGGCGTAGAATCGCTTTCTAAAATCGTTGATTGGTCGGATCGTAGCACATGTGTGCTTTTCGGTGATGGAGCGGGCGCCGCTGTTATTGGTCCTGTAGAGGAAGGAAACGGTTTTCTTTCCTTTGAATTGGGAGCCGATGGTGGGGGCGCAGAGCTGTTGAAGCTTGAAGCAGGAGGCTCACGAATCCCGGTTCCAAAAGTGGAGCCGGGCAGCCGAGAGAACTATATTCATATGGCGGGTGGAGAAGTATTTAAGTTTGCCGTCCGTGCCATGAATACTGCATCCGACCAGGCGCTTCTAAAAGCTGGTATTACGAAAGAAGATGTTGACTTCCTTGTACCGCATCAGGCGAACCTTCGTATTATCGACTCGGCGGTCAAGCGTCTGGGCCTGCCGTATGACAAGGTAGTTGTGAATCTGAACCGTTACGGCAATATGTCATCTGCATCTATCCCGGTCGCGCTTGACGAAGCGGTTAGCGAAGGGCGGATTAAAGATGGAGATATGCTGGTGCTTGTAGGATTTGGCGGCGGTTTAACATGGGGAGCTTCGGTTATAAAATGGTCGACCAAGGAAAAAAAGGAGGGGGAATAATGGGCAAGATCGCGTTCATTTTTCCCGGACAGGGATCGCAATATGTAGGCATGGGAGCCGATTTATACGAGCAAGAATCATCTGCAAAAGCGGTGTTTGACGAAGCGGATCAAGCGTTGGGCATCTCGCTCTCTGCTCTCTGCTTTGAAGGACCGGAAGATACATTGCGCCTGACGGCCAATACACAGCCGGCTATTCTGACGGATAGTATCGCCATACTTAACGTGCTGAAAGAAAAAGTAAATATAACCCCGGATTATGTTGCCGGTCATAGCCTTGGCGAATATTCTGCGCTGGTAGCAGCAGGAGCATTATCATTTGCGGATGCCGTACAAATTGTACGGGCACGCGGACAATATATGGAAGAAGCCGTGCCTGCGGGACAAGGTGCTATGTCTGCTGTTATGGGCATGGATCGTGAAGCATTGGCGGAGGTATGTCAGAGCGCGACAGAAGATGGTCATCCGGTACAACTCGCCAATCTGAATTGTCCCGGACAAATCGTTATTTCCGGTAGTGCGGAAGGTGTAGCACAGGCGGGGGAAGCGGCGAAAGCCAAAGGTGCTAAGCGTGTCATTCCATTAAACGTGAGTGGTCCGTTTCACTCTATGTTAATGGAACCGGCAGCGGAGAAGCTTTCCCGTAAGCTTGATGAATATATGATTCAGGATGCTGGTGTAGCAGTAGTGACCAACGTATCTGCCAATGCAGTACAGACGAAAGAAGAAATTAAAGACTCCTTGATTAAACAAGTCGCTTCTCCGGTGCTGTGGGAAGATAGCGTAAGCTTTATGTTGAGTGAAGGCGTTGACTTGTTTGTCGAGATTGGGCCGGGCACGGTGTTGTCCGGGTTGGTTAAGAAGCTCGATCGCAAGGTGAAGACGATGAGCATTCAGGATATGGCGACACTGGAAAAAGCGCTTGAACAGTTACAGGCGCAGGAATAAGGGGGAGAGTTGATGCTCGAAGGAAAAGTAGCGCTCGTTACTGGAGCTTCCCGGGGAATTGGGCGCGCCATTGCGCTTGAGTTGGCCCGTCAGGGCGCAGACGTAGCTATTAATTATGCGGGCAATGAAGCCGCTGCACGGGACGTAGCGGACGAAATTGCTAAGCTGGGCCGACGCGCTCTTGTAGTAAAGGCAAATGTAGCGGATGCGGATGAAGTTGAAACGATGGTTAAGCAAACGATAGATGAGATGGGCAAGCTGGATATTCTAGTAAATAATGCGGGCATCACCCGGGATAATCTGCTGATGCGTATGAAAGAGGCGGAGTTCGATGAAGTTATCGCTATCAATCTAAAAGGAGTGTTCAACTGCACCAAAGCGGTAACACGCCCGATGATGAAAGCACGAGGCGGCCGTATTATCAATATCTCTTCGGTCGTCGGTGTTATGGGCAACGCAGGACAGGCGAATTATGTGGCAGCAAAGGCCGGTGTCATCGGCATGACGAAGTCGGTCGCTCGCGAACTGGCCAGCCGTGGCATTACTGTGAATGCGGTTGCTCCCGGATTTATCGAAACCGATATGACTTCTGTGCTTGGTGAAGATACAAGAGAATCGCTGCTTGGTCAGATACCACTTGCCCGTCTTGGTAAGCCGGAGGATATCGCTAATATGGTAGCATTTGTCGCCTCCGAAAAAGCCGGATATATTACAGGCCAAGTTTTCCATATTGACGGTGGCATGTACATGTAAGACAGCGTATAATAAACAAATGATCACCGCTTGAGAGGAGGTGAAAGCAGTGGCAGATACATTCGACCGTGTAAAAAAAATCATCGTGGATCGCCTCGGCGTTGACGAATCTGAGATTAAAGAAGAAGCTTCTTTCAAAGACGATCTCGGCGCAGACTCTCTTGATGTCGTAGAATTAGTGATGGAACTTGAAGATGAGTTCGATCTGGAAATTTCCGACGAAGACGCAGAGAAAATCACGACTGTGGGTGATGTAATCAAATACATACAAGCCCACAAGTAAGGCAAAGCGCAGCTTCAGGAAAAGTCCCGTATATGTATGCGGGACTTTCTCCTCATTGTGGGTTATATATCAGCTTCCCACAGAAAGAGAAGCTGCTCTATTTCACTGTTATTATATTCCGAGGTGAAACCATGAGAAATCGTGTAGTAATAACGGGTGTGGGCGCCATCACACCGCTCGGCAATAACGCAAAAGAATTCTGGGAAGGATTGCTTACCGGTAAATCTGGTGTAGATTACATCACCGCGTTCGATACAGAAGGCTTTTCGACGAAATTCGCCGCTGAGGTAAAGGACTTCCATCCAGAAGAATACATGGACAAGAAGGACATTAAGCGTACGGATCGTTTCGTACAATTTGCGATTGCTGCAGCAAGAATGGCTGTAGAGGATGCAGGGCTTGAGATTACTGAGGAAAACGCTGAAAATATAGGCGTATATATTGGTTCAGGCATCGGCGGCTTGGGCACGTGGGAAGAGCAGCATACCCTTCTCATGGAAAAAGGCCCACGGCGCGTAAGCCCCTTTTTCGTGCCGATGATGATAGCAAATATGGCGTCCGGTCAGGTATCGATCGTCCTTGGAGCCAAAGGTCCGAACAGTGCAGCGATTACGGCGTGCGCCAGCGCGACGAATTCGATCGGTGACGCATTTAAAATCATCGAGCGGGGCATTGCAGACGTTATGATTACTGGAGGAACAGAGGCTTCGATTCGCCCGATGGCAGTCGCTGGCTTCTCTAATGCGAAGGCTCTTTCTTCACGTAACGATGATCCTAAGAAAGCGAGCCGTCCGTTTGATAATGACCGTGATGGGTTTGTTATGGGGGAAGGTTCAGGTATTCTTGTGCTTGAATCATTGGAGCACGCGAAAAAGCGCGGTGCCAACATTCTTGCTGAAATCATTGGCTACGGCATGAGTGCAGATGCATACCATTTAACCCAACCTGCTCCAGGCGGTGAAGGTGCAGCACGGGCGATGAAAGCAGCTCTCAAGGACGCGGAAATCGCGCCGGAAGAAGTAAGCTACATTAATGCGCACGGCACATCCACTGACTATAATGATAAGTTTGAAACGATGGCCATTAAGAAGTCGCTGGGTGATTATGCGTACAAAGTAGCCATTAGCTCCACAAAATCGATGACCGGTCATCTGCTTGGTGCTGCTGGTGGGATCGAAGCGATTGCCTGTGTGCTGGCTCTCCGAGATCAGATTGTACCTCCAACCATTAACTATGAAACGCCGGACCCTGAATGTGATCTTGATTATGTGCCGAATGAAGCAAGAAAGATGGACGTTACTGTAGCGCTGTCTAATTCTCTTGGTTTCGGCGGACATAACGCGACCATTGTTTTTAAAAAGTATGTAGACTGATACACTTTTGGTGGTGAATAAGGTAGTGGATTTTGAACGATTCCAACAGGAAATTGGGGTCCGTTTTAAAAATGAAAAACTTCTCCGTCAGGCGTTTACCCATTCTTCGTACGTAAACGAGCACCGTGGTAAGCTGTTCCAGGACAATGAGCGTCTGGAATTTCTCGGCGATGCGGTGCTGGAGTTGACTGTTTCCCAATTTCTTTATACCCATTTTCCGAAAATGTCCGAAGGGGAATTAACCAAACTAAGAGCCGCCATCGTGTGTGAGCCGTCTCTGGTTATGTTCGCGAACCAGCTTAAATTTGGTGAGCTTATTCTTCTCGGTAAGGGAGAGGAGTTGACCGGGGGCAGATTTCGTCCTGCACTGCTTGCGGATGTGTTTGAAGCCTTTATCGGAGCTCTGTACCTTGATCAGGGGCTGGGCATTGTGTTCCGTTTTCTAGAAAAGTATGTATATCCGCGAATTAATAATGGAGAATTTACCCGGGTTACAGATTATAAAAGTCAATTGCAGGAATACGTACAGCGTGACGGTTTGGGAGAGATCCAGTATAGGATCGTACAGGAGAAGGGCCCGGCGCATAGCCGCGAGTTTGTCTCCGAAGTAATGCTGAACGGTAACGTGCTCGGTCAGGGCACGGGACGATCGAAGAAAGAGGCCGAGCAGCATGCGGCCGCTATGGCTATGAAGCATCTTGCCGTAAAGCAATAAAGGTGATAGAAACGATATGAAACAGCATGTAAACATTGCATTGTTCGTGCCGCATCAAGGTTGTCCGAAAGACTGCGTGTTTTGCAACCAAGCCCGGATTACCGGACGGAAGAGAGAGAACATGTTGACGGAGGAGACAGTGCGGCGTTCGATTGAGGAGCAGTTAACCACTGTGCACAGCGGGCAGGAAGTGGAAATCGCGTTTTTTGGCGGGAGTTTTACCGGCCTGCCCCGTAGCTATCAGACGATGCTGTTGACAGTGGCGAAAGAGTATGTAGTGACGGGCCGGGTGCATGGCATTCGTTTATCCACACGTCCAGACTACATCGCGCCACATATTATGGAATATCTCATCTCGTACGGGGTTACCACAGTGGAGCTTGGCTGTCAGTCGCTTGATGATGAAGTGCTGAACCTGTCTAAAAGAGGACATACAGCAGCGCAAGTAGAGCAAGCGGTACAAGTCATTCGACAGTATCCATCCGTACAGTTGGGTTTGCAGATCTTGCCGGGTCTTCCAGGGGATACGCTTGAAAAAAGTGTGCGTACCGCTGAAGCGATTGTAGAGCTTGCGCCTGATTTTACACGTATTTATCCCGCGCTGGTAATCGCTGGCACAGAACTTGAATGGTTATACGCAACGCATCAATATAAGCCATTATCGATAGAAGAAGCGGTACGATGGACAGCGGAGATATGGTTGCCGTTGTTGAAGGCCGGTATCCCGGTTATCCGTATGGGACTGCATGCGTCGGACGACTTGCGTGGTGAGGGTACTGTACTGGCAGGTCCGTTCCATCCTTCGTTTCGCCAATTGGTGGAAGAGGAGTTGTTTCGTCGGTTGCTGAAGCGAATGATGGAGAGGATTGCGCTCGGTTCGACAGCTTCGCTCCAAGTCTTGATTCATCCGGCAGACGAGACCGCGTTGCGAGGTCGCAAAGGCGAAAGTTGGAAACAGGCCCTTTCTATTCTGTCAGACACGGGTAGCAAAGCTTCCTTGATATTAGACAGAAATCTTCCGCGCAGGCAGTTGGGATGGCGGATGGAAGAAGGGTCTGTACAATCCCTTGCTTTTACCGACCTGTAATGCTTATGTAAAGTGCCCGGCTTACAGCCGGTTTGAAACGGGGAAAAACGAGGCAGCCTGGACACCTGGGGACGAATATCTTCGCCGGTTATGCCAGGACCTCGTTTTTTACCGTTTTTTCTTTTTTTCAGCGTATAGTGACATCCTTTGCGGACAATGATACATTTTTTATCAACAGGTGTGATTTTTTAAGTGACAGAAAGCAGCCGTTCGGCTTCTTAGTGTAAAAAGGACGAGCGCAGGCGTCCGTCAGTTTTTCTTATATAAGGGAGGATGGAGAGCGAATCTATGTATTTAAAGCGCCTCGAAATTACAGGATTTAAATCGTTCGCTGACCGCACAGAATTGGAATTTGTGCCGGGCGTAACGGCCGTTGTTGGCCCGAACGGCAGCGGCAAAAGCAATATCTCCGACGCTATCCGTTGGGTACTCGGCGAGCAGAGCGCGAAATCACTGCGCGGTGCGAAGATGGAGGATATTATTTTCTCGGGAAGTGATTCACGTAAGCCCGTGAATTTCTGCGAAGTGTCCCTGACGCTTGATAATACTGACCAGCGGATAAAGATGGATTTCTCCGAGATTACGGTTACCCGTAGGGTTTATCGTTCTGGTGAAAGCGAATATTCCATTAATCGGCAGAGTTGTCGATTGCGGGATATTGTGGAATTATTCATGGATACCGGTGTCGGCAAAGAAGCGTATTCTGTTATCGGCCAGGGCCGAATTGAAGAGATTCTCAGTACCCGCTCTGAGGATCGGCGGGCGCTGTTTGAAGAAGCGGCCGGAATCGTGAAATATAAAGCACGCAAAAAAGAAGCCGTAAAGAAACTTGATGAGACAGAGCAGAATTTAGTACGCGTTCAGGATATTATGGGAGAAATCGAGGAACAGATTCAACCACTTGAAGAGCAGGCAGAAAAGGCAAGGTCGTATCTCTCACTGAAGGAAACGCTCGCCGAGCATGAAATTGGTCTATACGTCAAGCAATTTGATTTGCTGCATAGCGAGTGGGAAGAGATGAAGACATGCGTGGACAAGCTAGAAAGTGAACAGGTGGAGCGTTCCGCCAGTATTAACAGTATGGATGCTAAGACTGCTGATTTGCGCGCATTTGCGAACGAGCAGGATCAAGTGCTTGAAGAGCTCCAACAACGGTTGCTTGATGTTACCGAAGAAGGAGAGAAAAAAGAGGGTCTGCGTGAAGTTTTACGTGAACGTCTACGTAATTACAGTAAAAATAAACAAGATGCACGTGGTAAAGCGGTAGCGCTCAACCAAAAGCAGGAGGCATTACGCAATGCCATTACAGAAGCCGGACGACAATTAGAAATAGCAGGCGAAGAAGTGGCAAGGCTGGAAAAAGAACTCCAGCTTGAACAGAAGCGTTATATGAACTTTGCCCGGTTCTCCGATGGGGACATCGAGCGTTTAAAGGCCGATTATTTCGATATTCTGAATCAAATGGCATCAATGCGAAATGAAATTCGTCACCATCAACAAGCGATAGAGACCAATCGACACCGATGGGAGCGTCTTGAGGCAAGCAATCAGCAACTCATTGAGCAGAAGGAGGGCCTAGCGGAGCGCAGGTCAGAGCTTACCCTAGAGTTGGAAAAAGTGTCAACCGACCTTCTTGAAAGCATCGATACGTTTAAAAAGCAGATGGCGGCACAAAAAGAAAAGGCCGAACAAAAATCACGCTGGCTTGAAGCGCTGCGCGAAGGTGAGCACAAGCTGAATAGCCTTCGTTCACGACACGATGTGATGAAGGAGATGCAAGCTGATTTTTCTGGCTTTATGCAAGGTGTAAAGGAAATTCTCAAAGCGCGCGAGCATGGTTTTGCCGGAATAGAAGGCGCTGTGGCTGAATTAATATCGGTCGAAAAACAGTATGAAACCGCGATCGAGATTGCGTTAGGGGGCGCTCTACAACATGTTGTAGTAGAGAACGAGGCGGTAGGTCGCCAGGCGATAGGCCTCCTAAAGCAGCGCCGGGCCGGACGAGCGACGTTTCTTCCGCTTGATGTTATCAAACCGCGCCAGTTGCCGGCGGGTGAGCGTGCCCGCGTGGCGGATATGGAGGGGGTCATTGGCGTTGCTGCAGAGCTAATTGGTTATGCGGAACGTTACCAACATGTCATCTATAACCTTCTGGGGAGTGTAGTAGTCACTAAAACGCTGGAGCAGGCCAATGCGGTTGCAAGAGCCCTTCAATATCGTTACCGTATTGTGACGCTTGAAGGTGATGTCGTAAATCCGGGCGGATCGATGAGTGGTGGATCGGTACAGCAGAAGTCGAATCAACTTCTAGGGCGTCAGCGTCAGCTAGAGCAACTCGAAGAAGAAATCGAACGGCAAAAACAGGCGAATGCCGATATCTATGCTCGATTGGAAGCGCTGGCAGTGGAAGAAGAATCGTGGGAGCATAAGCAGGAAGAGATGCGGGCGGCTGGCGAGCGGCTTCGCTTAAGAGAGCAAGAGATAAAAGGGCTATTACGCGAGCTAGATAATTCAGAGAAAACAATTGCAGAACGCTGGGAATTCTTCCAGCAGGATCAGTCCGTGCTCGATCAAGAACGAAAGCAGGCAAAACATCGCATTGCTGCACTGGAAGAAGAACTTGAAGAATTAACTATCGCGGAACAGGAAAAGCAGCAGGAAATCGAGGCTGCGGAGCATAGCAAGAAAGAGAAGGAAACAAATAAGGAAGCGCTAAATGCCCGCATCACCGAACTGAAGGTGCAACTCGCCACACGCAGGGAGCAGTACGAAGCACGACAGACAGAATATGCCCGTTTGGATACAGACCTGCAAGAGGTTACGACAGAGTTGGAAGTGACCAGCAAAACGCTACTTATGCTTGACTCCGGCAGCGCTACAAGCGATGAAGAGGAAGAGAAGCTCGACCTGGAAATCCGCACCCTACGGGCTGAGAAAGAGAAGTACGGTACGCATATCCAGGAACAGCGCAAAAAACGTCAGGAAGTACAGGCGCGTCTGGCACAGCAAGAAGCGGAAACGAAAGAAATGCGCCGTCAGCTCAAAGAAATAGAAGAAAACCTTCATAAGCATGAAGTAAAAGTAGAGCGAATGGATGTCGAACTGGATAATCTCTTACACAAGTTGCGTGAAGAGTATGAGCTAAGCTATGAAATGGCTAAGGAGAGCTATTCGCAGCCGGATGATATTGATGAAGCCGTGAGAATGGTGAAAGGCATCAAGCAGCGAATCGCAGCTCTTGGAACGGTTAATCTCGGTTCAATTCAAGAGTATGAACGCTTGCACGAGCGGCAGGAGTTCCTCCTGTCCCAGCATCGAGATTTGAGTGAAGCGAAGGCAACGCTCTACCATGTCATTTCAGATATCGAAGCTGAGATGTCACGCCGCTTTAAAGAGACCTTTGAGGCGATCCGTGAGCAGTTCCAGACTGTCTTTACACAGCTGTTCGGCGGTGGACGCGCGGACTTGCAGTTGTCTAATCCGGACAATCTGCTTGAGACAGGGATTGAAATCGTGGCGCAGCCGCCAGGGAAAAAGTTGCAGTATCTGGCACTTCTCTCTGGTGGGGAAAAAGCGCTTACTGCGATTGCGCTATTGTTTTCTATTTTGCGTGTCAAGCCGGTACCGTTCTGTGTGCTGGATGAAGTGGAGGCAGCATTGGATGAGGCGAATGTCACTCGTTTCTCCCAATACTTGCGAGAATTCTGTGCTAACACACAGTTTATCGTTGTTACGCACCGACGCGGTACAATGGAGGGAGCGGATGTTTTGTATGGTGTGACCATGCAAGAATCCGGTGTATCAAAACTTGTTTCCGTTCGTTTAGAAGACGAGACGATGGTATCGTAAAGTAAAGTAAAACTTCCATCAGTACAAGGGCTTCACCGCCTACTGATGGTTAGTTGCACTTATCGGGGTCTTACTGCCCGGACCGGGACAAATTTCAGAAGAAGGGAAGCGTGTCATGAGTTTCTTTAAAAAGCTAAAAGAAAAAATCTCGGGTCAAACCGAAGCGATTACACACAAGTTTAAGGAAGGCCTAACAAAAACGCGGGGAGCGTTTGAAAGGGTAGAAGACTTGGTACGCCGTTACAAACGGATTGATGATGAATTCTATGAGGAATTGGAAGACATTCTTATTTCCGCTGATGTCGGTGTGAATACGGTAATGGAACTGGTAGACGAGCTGCGTAGCGAAGCGCGCAAACAGAAAATCGAGAATGCGCATGACCTGCAACCGCTCCTTTCGGAGAAGCTGGTCGGCCTCCTACAGGAAAAGAAGGAAGATACGTCGCTTAACATCGAAGAAGGCCGTTTGAACATCATTTTGTTCGTCGGAGTTAATGGCGTTGGTAAGACGACTACTATCGGCAAGATGGCACATATGTTCAAAAGCCAGGGGAAAAAGGTTCTGCTGGCTGCAGGCGATACATTCCGTGCAGGAGCGATTGATCAGCTTGAGGTGTGGGGCGAGCGTGTCGGGGTAGAAGTGATAAAGCAGCAACAGGGTTCCGACCCGGCTGCCGTTATTTACGATGGTATCCATAATGCCCGGGCGAGAAAAGCGGATATTCTACTATGTGATACTGCCGGCCGTCTACAGAATAAAGTCAATCTGATGGAGGAGCTGGCGAAAATCAGACGGGTTATCTCCCGTGAGATTCCGGATGCACCGCACGAGACTCTGCTCGTGCTTGATGCGACGACTGGTCAGAATGCGCTCAGTCAAGCGAAGGCGTTTAGCCAATCCGCCGAACTATCCGGTATTGTGCTAACGAAACTGGACGGAACGGCTAAAGGTGGTATTGTTATTGCTATCCGTAATGAATTACAAGTGCCTGTGAAATTTGTCGGCCTCGGAGAAAAAATGGACGATTTGCAGCCGTTTGATGCCGAGCAGTTTGTTCATGCACTGTTTGCAACATCGATCGAAAAAGAAGCAGAAATGGAAAAAGAGGGAGAGTAAAGAGAAAAAGCTTGACACATACCCGATGCTTCTGTATGATTATTTCCTGTAAAGGATTTAGGCTTTACACGAATTTCCGTACACGGGGGACAGAACCCATGCTGGAGGAAACCACGCGTCTGCATTTACTGTACGACTTTTATGGGAGGCTGCTGAAAGACAGGCAGCGTAAATACTTTGAGATGTATTACCGTGATGACCTGTCGCTTGGCGAAATCGCCGAAATAGAAGATATTAGCCGACAGGCGGTATTCGAACAGGTTAAACGGATTGCTAGAACGTTAGAAGAGTATGAACGCAAGCTGGGTCTACTGGCTCGTTATGAGAAACGGCACACCCTGCTCGAAGAGCTGCAGCGGGAATTGTCTATGGAAGCGCCGCAAGATTCGCGTGCGATGAAGCTTACGCATGAACTTCTTGCGTTAGAAATGGAAATAGATTAGGAGGCGGACCATGGCATTTGAAAGCTTAGCCAGCCGACTGCAATCCACGTTTGACAAGCTTCGCGGCAAAGGGAAAGTTACCGAAGAAGACGTTACCAAAGCGATGCGCGAGGTACGTCTCGCTTTGCTCGAAGCGGACGTGAACTTCAAAGTTGTAAAAGAGTTTGTGAACCGAGTCAAGGAGCGGGCTATCGGCCAGGATGTGCTGAAGAGCCTGACACCGGGACAACAGGTTATCAAAGTCGTAAACGATGAATTGACGGAACTGATGGGCGGAGGCCAGAGTAAATTGGCGGCTGCTACTCGTCCCCCTACAATCGTAATGATGGTGGGTCTGCAGGGTGCGGGGAAGACGACGACGACAGGAAAGTTGGCCAATTATCTGCGCGGTAAGCAAAACCGCAAACCGTTGCTTGTGGCTTGCGATATTTATCGTCCAGCTGCGATTAAGCAGCTTGAAGTCGTCGGGAAGCAATTGAATATCCCCGTGTTTTCTATGGGAGATAAAGTGAGTCCGGTCGAAATCGCCAAAGCGGCAATCGCACATGCGAAAGAGGAGCATCTCGACTACGTATTGCTCGATACTGCTGGTCGTCTGCATATCGATGAAACTTTGATGGGCGAGTTGCAGGAAATAAAGGAAATCGCAAAACCGAATGAAATTCTGCTCGTGGTAGATGCAATGACAGGTCAGGATGCTGTTAATGTAGCGGAGAGCTTCAATAATCAGCTTGAGCTGACCGGTGTAGTTCTTACCAAGCTGGACGGTGACACGAAGGGCGGAGCTGCGCTTTCTGTCAAGTCTGTGACTGGTACACCGATTAAATTTGTCGGAATGGGCGAAAAAATGGATGCGCTCGAGCCTTTTCATCCAGATAGGATGGCAAGCCGGATTCTCGGAATGGGCGATGTGTTAACACTCATCGAGAAAGCGCAAATTGACGTAGACGAAGAAAAAGCCAAAGAGCTAGAGCGCAAGATGCGTACCGCTGAGTTTACATTTGAAGATTTCCTGGAGCAGATGGCTCAAGTCCGTAAGATGGGTCCGCTCGATGAATTGCTTAATATGATGCCGGGTATGAACAAAGTCAAAGGAATGAAAGATTTGAAGGTCGACGAGGGCGCCTTAAACCGGGTTGAAGCGATCGTTCGTTCCATGACGACGAAAGAGAAGCAGCAACCGGAAATCATTAATTCCAGCCGTCGTAAACGTATCGCTAAAGGCAGCGGAACGAGCGTTCAGGAAGTGAACCGTCTCATTAAGCAATTCGAAGATATGCGCAAGATGATGAAGCAATTTACGAAAATGACGGACAAAGCAAAGAAAAAAGGCGGCGGATTTAAATTTCCGTTCCTTGGATAGCCAATAAATGTTTGAAACTAAGTCTTTTCATTTATGGATGACTTTGTTTAAATAATTAATTAGTGTGTAAAACACAACATGGAGGGAATAACAAATGGCAGTTAAAATTCGCTTAAAACGTATGGGTCAAAAGAAAGCCCCTTTCTATCGTGTAGTAGTAGCAGATTCTCGCGCGCCGCGTGACGGCCGCTTCATCGAAGAAATCGGAACATACAATCCGGTAACGCAACCAGCAGAAGTTCAAATCGACGAAGAAAAAGCGTTGAAATGGCTTACTACAGGTGCTCAACCGACAGATACTGTTCGTAACCTGTTCCGTAAACAAGGTCTGATGCAGAAATTCCACGAAGCAAAAAACAGCAAGAAGTAATTCATTTAATCCAGGCGGGAGGACTAGCAGGTGAAATCATTAATTGAAGTGATTGCCAAGGCTCTTGTCGACCACCCTGATGCTGTTTCGATCGAAGAGGTGCTGCAAGAGCGGAATACTGTGTATCGCCTTTCCGTTCATCCGGATGATATGGGCAAAGTAATCGGAAAACAGGGCCGTATTGCTAAGTCTCTTCGCTCTGTTGTAGGTGCGATGGCTACGAAAGAAAACCAGCGCGTCACAATTGAAATCGTATAGCAAGTAATGAGAAAGCTGGGAGAATGCATCCCAGCTTTTCTTAACATTGGAGAAAAGAAAGGACGGAAAGAAAGAAGGGAGTCTTTCGTGATGCTAAAGATAAAGCGCAAAATAAACGTCATGATGATATTGACCGAATCGTCGCGCAAGCAGATGAAGGAAGAGTTCGATGCCATGCATAAGCGTTATGAATTAGAGCTGGAGCAGCTGAATTTCCAGGCAAAGAAACTTTTGCAGGAGGCGCAGCGCAAGGGGCGGGAAGCGCTTGACATCGTCCAGCGCCGCCTTACACAGGAGAGACAGGCGCGTGAGGAAAAAATCTCCCAGATTTCTTTTCAATTGGAGCAACTCGCGAATCTGCCGCTTGGCAGTGAGCTTCATTATACGACGGTTGAAAGCGAAGTAGAAGTAAGCGTAGGGGACGATTGGGGAAAAGTAATGGGAGGAACGGAAATTGTATTATTGGACGGCATGGTAAAAGAAATTCGTGAAGGAGGAACAAACGCGTGAGCGGAGAGTTTTTTACCGTAGGTAAGCTGGTGAATACGCATGGTATCCAGGGAGAGGTTCGTGTAGTTTCGGAAACCGATTTTCCAGAGGAGCGGTACAAGGAAGGTAGCGTGCTCTATTTATTTCATCCCGCAATGAAAAAACCGGTGCCATTAACCGTCGCAACAGCACGTGAGCATAAAAATTTTTACCTGCTGACCTTTAAAAACCATCCGTACATGCAGGATGTGGAGAAGTATAAGGGCGGTGTGTTAAAAATACGAGCAGAAGACCGCAAAGAGTTACCGGAAGGTGAGTTTTATTTTCAGGATATTATCGGCTGTGAGGTGTTTACTGAAGAAGGGCAGCACCTCGGCGTTATCAAGGAAATTCTCCAGCCGGGAGCCAATGATGTATGGGTAGTCAAGCCGGAAAAGGGAAAAGATATTCTTCTTCCATATATCGACCAGGTCGTTAAACAGATTGATATAACAAATCAACGCATTACGGTGCAGTTGCTTGAAGGATTAATTTAGGAGGCTGGCTTACGGCATGAAAATCGATATTTTGACGCTGTTTCCCGAGATGTTTGAAGGCGTGCTCGGCGCGAGCATTGTCGGAAAAGCAGAGAATAAAGGTCTTGTTTCGTTTCGGGTAGTAAACTTCCGCCAATTTTCGCAAAATAAGCATGGTCAAGTAGATGATATGCCGTATGGTGGGGGAGGGGGAATGGTATTGAAGCCTGAACCTATTTTTCGCGCGGTGGAATTCTTAACCGAGCCGGTGCCAGCCGTGGAGGCGAAAGCGGCAGGAAAGCCTGGAAAGCGTCCGCGTGTCATTCTGCTTTGTCCGCAGGGGCAGCGCTATAGCCAGAAGCTAGCTGAAGAACTAGCACAAGAAGAACACTTGATTTTTATTTGCGGCCATTATGAAGGCTACGATGAACGTATTCGTGAGCATTTGGTGACAGATGAAATCTCCATTGGTGATTATGTGCTGACCGGCGGTGAGTTGCCTGCCATGGTTATTATCGATAGTGTGGTTCGTCTGCAGGCGGGAGCGCTTGGTAATGCACAATCAGCAGTGACGGATTCGTACAGCACCGGTTTACTGGAGCACCCGCACTATACACGTCCAGCCGAGTTTCGTGGTTGGGATGTGCCTGAAGTACTTTTGTCCGGCCATCATGAGAACATCGAGAAGTGGCGATTAAAAGAGTCGTTGCGTCGTACACTGGAGCGTCGGCCGGATCTGCTGGATGAAATCGAACAGACGCCGGAAATAAAAAAATTGGTAGAAGAGCTGAAACAAGAGTTGTAACCTGGATCTCATTATGATATGATATTTCTCGTGAGCCAGCTTGGTTCGGATTAGGATGGTCCTCTTCCTATTGTGAGGTTGCGGTGATAAATGCAGCCGTCTACTTCTCATACGGAATGAACATCTGGTGGAAGGAGGAAACCTCATGCAACAAGTTATTCGTGAGATTGCTCAAGCGAACATGAAACAAGACATTCCTAGCTTCCGTCCCGGTGACACTGTACGTGTACACTTGAAAGTAGTTGAGGGACAACGGGAACGTATTCAGGTGTTCGAAGGAGTCGTAATCAAGCGTCGTGGAGGAAGCATCAGCGAAACTTTTACAGTTCGTAAAGTTTCTTATGGTGTCGGCGTTGAACGTACATTGCCGCTTCATTCTCCGAAAATCGACAAAATCGAAGTAGTACGCCACGGTAAAGTTCGTCGTGCGAAGCTCTACTATCTGCGCGATCGTGTGGGTAAAGCAGCACGCATTAAAGAAATTCGCCGTTAATGCGAGAGAAAAGGAGCTTGGTAACAAGCTCCTTTTTTTGCAGGCTAAAAAAAGCACAGTCCATCATTGTAGGGAGGAAAATATATGGTTGACGAAACCTCCTCTGAACCAATCAAAAAGAAGAAGGGAAAAAATGAAGCGTGGGAATGGATTAAAGCCCTAGGTATTGCCGTAGTGCTTGCGCTCATTATCCGTACCTTTTTGTTTGCGCCGTTTCTTGTCGACGGATCATCGATGATGCCAACGCTTGAGAACGGTGAACGTCTGATTGTAAACAAGCTGATTTATTATATGCAGGATCCGAAGCCGGGTGACATTGTCGTTTTCCACGCGACAAAGGAGAAGGATTATATTAAACGGGTCATTGCAACGGAAAATCAGACGGTGGAGATGAAAGATGACCAGCTATACATAGACGGAAAGCCGGTCGATGAACCGTATTTGAAACAGTATAAAGAAGAAGCGAAAGCGGAAGGCTATGTGCTGACGGATGATTTCGGTCCTGAGAAAGTACCGCAGGGCGAAGTGTTTGTCATGGGAGATAATCGCCGCAACAGCACGGATAGCCGCGTTATCGGTCCCGTACCGGTGAAGAATGTGGTCGGCCGTTCGGAGCTCATTATCTGGCCATTGGATAAAATTCGCTTAAACTAGCTTGAATTTATAAAGAAATGTAGGTGAGGCATATGACGATTCAATGGTTTCCGGGTCATATGGCCAAAGCGCGCAGGCAGGTTACGGAGAAACTAAAACTTATCGATGTCGTCATCGAGCTTCTCGATGCAAGGCTTCCATTATCAAGCCGTAACCCGATGATCGATGAGATTGTCTCCGGCAAGCCGCGCTTAATCTTATTGAATAAATCTGATTTGGCTGATGAAGCCGTAACGAAGGCCTGGGTACAGCATTTTGCCAACGATGAGGTTAAAGCGTTACCGATTGACGCGTTATCCGGTCGCGGGGTAAATAAACTGCCGCTAGAATGTCAGGCTCTGGTGGAAGAGATGATGGAGAAACGCCGTGCCAAGGGAATGCAAGACAGAGCCGTTCGGGCGATGATTATCGGCATTCCGAATGTCGGCAAGTCATCGTTGATGAATCGGCTGGCAGGACGCAAAGTGGCGCAAACGGGCGACCGTCCGGCGGTAACGAAAGCCCAACAATGGGTGAAAGTGGGCAAAGTGCTGGAACTTCTGGATACGCCGGGAATTTTGTGGCCTAAGTTTGAAGACCCTTTGGTGGGCTTACGTCTTGCAGCAAGCGGGGCGATTAAAGACGAGATTATTGACTTTCAGGAGGTGGCGCTTTTTGTCGTGGCCTACCTGCGTACGCACTACGAAGACGCGTTGAAGAATCGATATCAGATGGCCGATCTTGAAGAAAGTAAGCTTGCGATCATGGACGAAATTGGACGTAAGCGGGGATGTCTGGTGAGCGGTGGACATATTGATTATGATAAAGTTGCTGAATTGATTTTGCGAGAGTTACGTGGTGGAAAACTAGGTCGAATTTCGCTTGAACGTCCTGACGACAGATTTACGATTGATATGGCGCGCGTAAGCATGGACGAGATTACACCGTATTAAGGGAAAACAAGGGTTTGCCATATTTTCATAACGTAGACGTGCAGCTCTAGCTGCACGTTTTTGTTATATATAAAACAACACCCTTGATATAAAATAGATGTGAGGAGAGTTCTTATTGAATCCAGGTGAAATGACGATAAAAGAAGTAAAAGAATTTTTGCTGACATGTGAGAACTTGTCGGAAGAAGCGCAAGCGCTATTTGCAGCAGATATGCGAAGTGGTGTACAGGCGGCGTTCAAACAGTGGCACCGGCGTATGGAAAAAACGCAGCAATTGTATCAGCGCTGGCTCGATATGAGCAAGCATGAACAGGAATTATGGAAAAAAGGATATGCGTACATCGCTGGTGTGGATGAGGTAGGACGTGGACCATTAGCCGGTCCGGTTGTTACGGCAGCCGTCATTCTACCGCAAGATTTTTATTTACCCGGTCTGAACGATTCGAAAAAAGTACCAGCTGCCAGGCGTGAGGAAATGTATGAGCAGATAATGAAACAGGCAGTGGCCGTATCGGTCGCCTTAAGCGATGCTGCGCTAATTGATGAGATTAATATTTTTCAGGCAACGTTAAGGGCCATGCAAATAGCCGTGCAAAATCTTTCCGTTGCACCAGACATTACGCTGAACGATGCGGTAACCATTCCTAAAGTATCCGTAGAGCAGCGACCGATTATCGGTGGGGATGGCAAGAGTATATCCATTGCTGCTGCTTCTATCATCGCAAAAGTTGAACGAGATCGCATGATGAAAGAGTATGATGTGCAGTATCCTGGATATGGCTTCGCGTCCAATATGGGCTACGGCACGGCAGAGCATCTGGCTGCCCTGCGTGCCCTGGGACCTTGCCAGATTCACCGCCGAAGCTTCGGTGGCGTGTTGGTTCCTTAATGTCAAACTTCCATGGTTCATGGGAAAGGAGACAAACGTATGATTCAAGGATTTATGACAGGTCAAATCCTCCAGCAATTAAATAGCAGACAGGCGTCTCTTATTGAATTGATGCCGGGTCAAGTATTTCAAGGCAAAGTGCTGAAGCTGTTCCCCGATAACCTGGCTACGGTACAGCTGGGAGGATTAACAGTGACAGCTCATTTGGAAACACCCCTTGAACTTGGCCAGCGAACATGGCTGCAAGTGCAACCAGGCGGGCAACCTGTGACGCTTAGAGTGATTAATCAGCCCGGACAGCCGGGTCAGGCATCGGAAGCCAGCATGGAAGGGCTGGCAAAGGCGCTTGGAGCTCCTATAACAAAAGAATCGCTTTCGCTGTTACATAAAGCCGTAGATGCAGGAATTCCGCTGCGTGCAGAATCTTTGCGTTCATTTGAGCGTATCATTGCGGAAACAGGGGCAGACCCGACAATAGAAGATGCAATTATGCTGGCAGCAAAAAAGGGACTTCCTCTTACAAAAGAGACGGTACTGGCTCTGCGTGCGTTTGCCGGCAACACCAGTTTAGAAGGTGAAATGGGAAAACTCTCCCGTTTAGCACAACAGGCGATGGCACAACCAGAAGGATTGCCTGTGGATATAAAAGAAGGGTTACAACAACTTCTGACACGGATGGAAGGCGCCAGAAATGGACTGGCACAGGTGAAAAACTCGTTTGCCTTGTCTTCCTCTTCAAGTTCGGCAGCGCAGCCAGAAGGGTCTCCTTCTCAATCCGTTCTGCAAAATGGTGCGCAACTTTCTGCTATACAGGCGGAGAAAGCAGCAGAGGCAGCACAAAACGCTCCGACTCCCGGCATCAAACAAGTGATAGCTGATTTTTTCGAGCGCCTGGGATTAAATCATGAGAAAGTGTTGGGACTTACGGGGGGAGAGAAAACAATAGCCACAGAAGCGGAGAACGTTAAAGCAACGCTTCTCCACTTACTGCAGCATCCGAAGGCGGAAGCGTTGCCGGCCCCTCTGCGTGAACAAATGCAGCAGTTTGTGCAGCAAGTAACCGGACAACAGCTTATGATGACGGGCTCAGCAGGTGATAATGCTTTCGTTCAGGTGGCCATTCAACTGCCATCGCCGGGCCAAGAGAATGGTGAAAATACACTTATTCAAATCGAATCGCGGAAGAAAGGCAGAGGAGAGCTGGATCCTGACAATTGCCGTTTGTTTTTCTATCTATCTATGCAGAATATGGGCGAAACCATGCTCGATGTGTCTATTGTTAATAAGATTCTATCCGTTACTCTCTATAATAATCAGGAGGGACTTGGTGATTTGGTGCGTGTTCTACGTACCCCATTAGAACGAAGTCTTGCTGAACAGGGATACCGTTTATCGGGGTTACGTGTACTATCTGTACCGGACAGCACAGGTAGAGAGAGCAGCCGTACGTCTGTGTCTTCGCTTTCGCTGCCGCCTTCAAGTGTGGCTCATTACAAAGGAGTTGATTTCCGAGTATGAAACAGCCATATCAGCGCAAAAGTGCGGTTGCTCTGCGTTATACGCCCGGTGAAGCAGAGGCGCCCCGCGTCATCGCCAAAGGCCAGGGTCATATAGCTGGGAAAATTATGGAACAGGCCAAAGAGCATGGGGTACCGGTTCAGCAGGATCCATCGTTGGTAGAAGTGTTGAGTAGTCTCGAGCTCAATGAACAGATTCCGGTGGAACTCTATCAGGTAGTGGCGGAGATTCTTGCCTTTGTCTATCAAACGGATCAGCGGAGCAGACGGAAATGACACCGCCCCGTAAAACAAATAAGCAAAAGGGCGAGGACGGGGAGCTGTTTGCGTGTCGCTATTTAGAGGAAAAAGGATACCAGCTTGAGCGGCGGAATTTTCGTACGCGTACCGGAGAGATTGACTTAATCATGCGGGATGGGGACTGGCTTGTATTTATTGAAGTTAAGATGCGGACCAGCGATATGTATGGTCATGGCAGTGAAGCGATTACTGCTGCAAAACAGCGGACGATTCATAGAACAGCGCTTGAATATTTGCTGCAATACTATGGAGGATCGACTGTCCATTCGTTCAGATTTGATGTCATTGTTGTGACGGTAGCAGCTTCGTATTCTGAGCCGGAAATCATGCATATTTTGCATGCTTTTTAGTGAGACATACTACACTTGTTGGATATCCATAGATTGGAAGAAAGAAGATGCATGTGTCGGCGTGTTCCCTCGTCTCTTTCTCGCAAGGAAGAGATACGGCCGCTTTGTGGCGCCAAGGCCGGACCGGCAAAACATCTGGGCCTCTCAGTGCGGGAGACGAATCGACGCCCGTTTGGGGCACGGTGTGTTGGCTATCCGCTGGGTAATCAACACCCTTGAAGACATATAAATAGGCAGCGGAAAAACGTCCTTCCCGTGACACCTGTCCACATGAAATGTCGCCTTCGTGCATATAGTATAGTGTACTCGATGTGTAACACCTCCTTTTCACACACCTGCAATTTGCAGGTGTTTTTTTTATGGATAAGAAAGCGACATATCGTTTCTTCCGATCGTATCAATTGAAAAACGCGCGAGGCGTGTGTTAAACGTTGCTTGTGCAGCAGAGCTGCATAAGAGCAACTAGGATGGTTGCTCGCACTAGTCAAGTTTTCTTTAATGGCAGAAAGAGAAGGGAAAATCAACTCTAGTTATTCGTGAAAATATATGGTATTTTTTTACAAAAAGGGAGTTGAGTGAAAAGGATGTTCGCACGGGTATATAGCGCTACGGTACTAGGAATTCAGGGGATAGACGTAGAAGTAGAGGTGGACATCGCGAATGGACTGCCTTACTTTGAAATTAGCGGGCTTGCCGCTTAGACTGTACGTGAAGCACGTAATCGGGTCAAATCAGCAGTAAAAAACAGCGGCTATTCGTTTCCCCTGCAGCGCATTACAGTGAATCTCGCACCGGCAGACGTTCGTAAAGCAGGTTCCATGCTTGACTTAGCGATCGCGATCGGTATCTTGATCGGCAGCGGACAGGTAACCATCCAGAGTGGGCTTGCTAACTGGATATTTCTCGGAGAACTGTCGTTGGATGGAAAATTACGTCCGCTACATGGGTTGTTTCCGATGATTATCGCTGCTAAACAGGCGGGTTTTGCTGGCGCAGTTATTCCTGCATCATGTGAAGAAGATGTGGAACGAGCGAGGTTGCCAATTGTACGGGTCGCTACATTGAAGGAATGCGTGGCGTGTTGTTCTCTGTCGGATAACGCATTGCAAGCATTCTGCCGTTCCTCGGAAAGTAAGGGAAGCCGGTTCAATCAGACGGAACAGACTATAGAGACCACTTGCTTCAGTGACGTGAAAGGACAGCATCATGTTAAAAGGGCAATGGAAGTAGCCGCTGCCGGTTCACATCATTTAACGATGGTAGGTCCGCCAGGTACGGGGAAGACGATGATGGCGCGTCGCTTTCCTGCCATTTTACCGTCGCTTGATGAGGAGCAGTCGCTTATCGTTGACACGATTTACAGTGCTTGCCGGCTGCTTTCAGAAAGATGGAAGCAAGCGCCTTATCCTCCATTTCGTGCGCCACACGCCTCTATTACGAGGGCTGGCATGATCGGAGGCGGCACTTTTCTCACACCGGGAGAGATGAGCCTCTCACATCTTGGCGTATTGTTTTTGGATGAATGGCCGGAATTTTCGCGGAATGTATTGGAAGCGATGCGTCAGCCGCTTGAGGACGGATATATTACACTCGTACGGAGAGAAGGCAAGCTTTCCTTCCCTTGTCATTTATTACTTGTGAGCACATTTAATCCGTGTTTTTGTGGGTTTTATGGTTTTGAAACAGATAGTCAGCCCTGTAAGTGTTCGCCAAATGAGATTAAGAGGTACTGGAAACGACTTTCGGGTCCGATGCTTGATCGCATGGATATTCAAGTGGAGGTTCCGAGAGTACGTATCGACGATATGCGGAAAGATGAGCCCATCACGACAGATATGATGCGTGAGCGAGTACAGGCGGCGAGAGAGAGGCAAGCACACCGTTATTCAGGAACACAAATTCAGGCCAATTCCCAAGTATCAGGACGATGGCTTACACACTATATTCCTCTCTCTTCTACGGTACAGGCATGGCTCTCTGCACTTTACCAGACAAGTGGTATAAGTAATCGCTCCTACGATAAAATAATAAAACTGGCGCGTACGATTGCCGATTTGGAAGATAGTCAGCATGTGTGCGAAGAACACATTGCCGAAGCTTTTCAGTACCGAGCTCTCGATCAAAAGCAATGGAAAGAGAAAATATAATAAAAAATTTTCGACATAAATCTCTGTGGATAACAATATCTACAAGAAAAAGCTAGATTTCAAGATAAGTCTGAATGTTTGTGCACAGCTTATTCACAGGAAGTTGTGGATAACAGAACGCTTGTTCCGAAAAAAGGCCGATGTTACAATATGGAAAATGGCAGAAAACGAGGGGGAGCGTCTATGCACTTACTTTCGGATGAAGCGTTGCTTGATGCCTACGTGAAAGCGACGCACCTTGGTCTAGAGCAGGAGTTTATTGCACTTTTGATGGAAGAAATAAATAAGCGAGACTTACATGTACCGCCTCATTGACAAGCAGATGTCTAACATCTGCTTTATTTTTTTGTAAACAATAAGTCGATGTAAAAAAATCAGAAAAATACGGAAAGCATGCAGGTATTTGCCGAATCGTGCCGAATAAGCTATACTGTATTGCGCAGACGAGCTTATGAGAGAGAAGCTTGATGCGTTTATTTTATGCAAAATGTGGTTAGGAGGATGGAGAATGAATATCCATGAGTATCAAGGCAAAGAGATACTTAAGCAGTACGGCGTTGTCGTACCGAATGGAAAAGTAGCGTTCACGGTAAACGAAGCGGTAGAAGCGGCGAAGGAACTGGACACGAACGTGTATGTAGTGAAAGCGCAAATCCATGCGGGCGGACGCGGTAAAGCTGGCGGGGTTAAAATCGCCAAAAACCTGGACGAAGTTCGTACATATGCGCAGGAAATCCTCGGCAAGGTTCTTGTTACGCATCAAACGGGACCGGAAGGCAAAGAAGTAAAACGTTTGCTTATCGAAGAAGGATGCGACATTCAAAAAGAGTACTATGTAGGGCTCGTTGTTGACCGTAACACGAACCGCGTAGTTATGATGGCATCTGAAGAGGGCGGTACTGAAATCGAAGAGGTAGCGGAAAAAACACCGGAGAAAATTTTCAAAGAGGCGATTGATCCGGCTGTAGGACTTCTTCCTTTCCAAGCGCGCAAACTCGCTTTCTCAATTAACATTCCAAGCAAATTGGTAAATAAAGCTGTGAAATTCATGATGGGCTTGTATCAGGCATTCGTTGATAAAGATTGCTCGATCGCGGAAATCAACCCGCTTGTTGTAACAGGCGACGGCAATGTTATGGCGCTTGATGCGAAGCTGAATTTCGATTCGAATGCACTGTATCGTCACCAAGACGTGATGAAACTGCGCGATCTTGATGAAGAAGACCCGAAAGAAATCGAAGCCTCCAACTATGACCTTAACTACATTGCACTTGGTGGTAACATCGGTTGCATGGTTAATGGAGCAGGTTTGGCGATGGCTACAATGGATATTATTAAATTCTACGGCGGCGAACCGGCGAACTTCCTTGATGTTGGGGGCGGTGCCACTGCGGAAAAAGTTACGGCTGCTTTCAAGCTGATTCTGTCCGATGAAAATGTAAAAGGTATTTTCATTAACATTTTTGGCGGTATCATGAAGTGTGACGTTATCGCAGAAGGTGTAGTAGAAGCGGCAAAACAAGTAAGTCTTGACCGTCCGCTTGTTGTGCGTCTCGAAGGCACGAATGTAGACCTTGGCAAGAAAATCCTTAACGAGTCCGGCCTCAATATCGTAGCGGCAGAATCGATGGCAGACGGCGCGGAAAAAATCGTTTCCTTGGTGAAATAAGAAAGGTGGGACTGGAGAGTTATGAGTATTCTTATCAATAAAGATACAAAAGTAATCACTCAGGGTATTACTGGTGCTACTGGTTTATTCCATGCAAAAGGGTGCCGCGAATACGGTTCGCAAATGGTTGGCGGTACTTCACCAGGAAAAGGTGGCACAGAAGTTGATGGTTTCCCTGTTTTTGACACGGTAACTGAAGCGGTAAAAGAAACAGGCGCGAACGCATCTGTTATTTATGTTGCAGCGCCGTTCGCAGCCGATGCCATTATGGAAGCGGTAGACGCAGAGCTTGACCTGGTAATCTGCATCACTGAAGGTATCCCTGTACTTGATATGGTAAAAGTTAAACGCTATATGGAAGGCAGCAAAACCCGTCTTATCGGACCGAACTGCCCGGGTGTTATCACACCAGGCGAATGCAAAATCGGCATCATGCCGGGCTACATTCATGCGCCGGGTAAAGTAGGGATCGTATCCCGCTCTGGAACCCTCACATATGAGGCGGTTCATCAGCTTACAACGAATGGTATCGGACAATCCACTGCTGTAGGTATTGGTGGAGACCCGGTTAACGGCACGGATTTTATCGATTGCCTCAAACTTTTCAATGAGGATCCGGATACGGAAGCTGTTATCATGATTGGTGAGATCGGCGGCACAGCAGAAGAAGAAGCAGCTGAATGGGTAAAAGCCAACATGAAAAAACCGGTTGTAGGCTTTATCGGTGGCCAAACTGCACCTCCAGGAAAGCGTATGGGACATGCTGGTGCCATCATTTCTGGCGGTAAAGGAACAGCTGCGGAAAAAATTAAGGCGATGGAAGCTTGCGGCATTCGCGTAGCGAAAACACCTGCTGTGATGGGCGAGACAATGATCGAAGCCCTTAAAGCCCATGGCCTGCTTGAAGTATGCAAAACAATTAAATAAGTTTGCAAGAGAGGAGCGCTGCATTAGCGCTCCTTTTTTGATGGATAAGAAACGATATGCCGCTGTAAAGCAAGAAAGCGACATATCGTTTCTTCCGATCGTGTGACTTGAAAAACTCACGAGGCGTGTGCCAAACGTTTCCTTTTCCTTATGGAGCGCGTGACACGTCGGGCGAAAAAGACCGGCAAAGCCCGCGAGTTTTTCTTGTTATATTTTTATTTATAAGGAAGGATTTTCCATATATTTCCTCGAAAATCATTTAGAAAGGACATGAAGGAGTGAGGAAAAATGGAAAAGCAAGCGTATATGTTATTGGCTTTATCACATATTAACCGGGTGGGGCGGCGTACGCTTCGTCTTGCGCGTCTGCTTGGGGAGACAGTAGATTTCTCAAGTTGTACCCCAAGAGATATACAGAAGATGTTAGAAGTCACGCCAGAGGCGGCAGAACGCATTAAGAATGAATTCAGCCTGCAAGATGCCGTAATGCGTGCGCAGAAATGGGCTGCGGAGGGGATTGATGTACTTACTCAGTATCATTCGGAGTATCCCAACCTGTTGCGCGAAATTCCTGACCCGCCTGAGATTTTATACATAACTGGTAACAAAGACCTCTTACACCGCCCTGCTATTGCGGTCATAGGCGCGCGTCGACCTACCGCCTATGGCAAAAATGTCGCTCTGCAGTGGGCGCGCGAGTTAGCGGAGCAGGATGTAGTCATTGTGTCTGGTATGGCACGGGGCATCGATAGTGAAGCGCACAGAGGGGCATTAGCTGCTGGTGGCGCCACAGTAGCAGTGCTCGGATGCGGCGTAAATGTTGTTTATCCTTCTGAGAATCGGGCCTTGACTGTAGAAATGCGGCGTAAAGGAGCAGTTCTTTCCGAGTATCCTCCGGGCACGGAGCCAATGCGAGGTTTTTTCCCAGAACGCAACCGCATTATTAGCGGACTGGCACGCGGTGTACTCGTTGTCGAGGCTGCTTCGCGCAGTGGTTCACTCATTACGGCTGATTTGGCCGTTGATCAGGGAAGGGATGTATTCGCTGTACCGGGCTCGATTTTTTCTCCAAGGAGCGCAGGTTGTCATTGGCTGATTCAGCAGGGAGCAAAATTAGTGCAAAATATTCATGATGTGCTAAGCGAATATCCAGACTTGATTTCGGATACAAATGAAAATACAATCTATGCGGGCGCTACGACGCTGCCACCTCTTACTTCAGAGGAGAAGAGCGTATTGTCCGTAATTGGGTGGGATGCGATGTCATATGAAGACATTTTATGTCGAACTTCGTTTTCCTCTGGCTATTTACACTATCTTTTGTTATCTTTGCAAGTAAAACAGCAGATTACACAATTGCCCGGACCTGCTTTTATCCGGCTGGGAAATAAGAAAGATGTTTGACAAACGCAAGTTTTGTAATTAATAATAGGAGGAATTCTTTTCTTTCAGAAAAGGGGGAAACATGCTTGGCAGATTCACTGGTAATAGTGGAGTCTCCCGCAAAGGCGAAGACAATCGGGAAATATCTCGGTAAGAAATATATCGTAAAAGCATCGATGGGCCATGTGAGGGATTTACCGAAAAGTCAAATGGGAGTCGATCCTAAAGAAGGATTTCAACCGAAATATATCACGATTCGCGGCAAAGGAGACGTATTGAAAGAGCTGCGGGATGCATCTAAGAAAGTAAAGAACATTTATCTGGCGGCGGACCCCGATCGTGAAGGCGAGGCCATTGCCTGGCATCTGGCACATAGCTTAAACATAAACGAGGAACAAGCGTGCCGCGTCGTATTTAATGAGATTACGAAGCAAGCTGTAAAAGAGGCATTCAAGCATCCGCGTAAAATCGATATGGATTTGGTTAACGCTCAGCAAACACGCCGCATTCTTGATCGGCTGGTTGGCTACAATATATCACCGTTGCTTTGGAAAAAGGTGAAAAAGGGCCTGAGTGCAGGGCGCGTACAGTCAGTAGCAGTAAAGCTTATCATCGATCGTGAAAAAGAAATCAATGCTTTTATTCCGGAAGAATATTGGTCGGTAACTGCGCATTTGAAGTCCGGCAAAGAAATATTCGAAGCTAAATTTTACGGTTATGAAAATGAAAAAGTGGAGCTGAAAACCGAAGCAGAAGTACAGGAGCTTCTGCGTAGGATCGAAGGCAAAGCGTATGTAATTAACGAAATTAAAAGGCGGGAGCGAAGACGAAATCCGGCCGCGCCGTTTACAACTAGCTCACTGCAGCAGGAGGCAGCCCGTAAACTGAACTTCCGCGCAGCCAAAACAATGATGGTTGCGCAACAACTCTACGAAGGAATCGATATCGGCAAAGAAGGCACAGTTGGTTTAATTACGTATATGCGCACGGATTCAACCCGAATTTCGCCGACAGCGCAGGAAGAAGCGAAAAAGCATATCGCAGAAGCATACGGGGAAGAGTATACGCTCAGTGAACCACGTCAGTTCAGCAAGAAGGAAGGGGCTCAGGATGCGCATGAAGCGATCCGCCCGACCTTAGTAGGCAAAGAGCCTGCTTCGTTGAAGGAATACCTGTCTAGAGATCAAATGAAACTGTACCGTCTAATTTGGGAGCGCTTCATTGCTAGTCAGATGGCTGCAGCGGTGCTTGATACGGTAACAGCAGATATTGCGGTCGGTGATGCGCTGTTCCGTGCCAACGGTTCCCAGGTAAAATTCCCGGGATTTATGAAGGTATATGTAGAGGGCACGGATGATGTTCAGAAAGAAGATGACAAGATGCTGCCACCGCTTGAAGAGAAGCAGGAAGTGGCACTTGCGGAAATGGACCCGAAGCAGCATTTTACTCAGCCGCCACCGCGTTATTCGGAAGCGCGCCTGGTTAAAACGCTTGAAGAGCTCGGGATAGGCAGACCTAGCACATTTGCACCGACGCTTGATACGATTCAGAAGAGAGGCTATGTGGCACTGCAGGATCGCCGGTTTATTCCAACCGAGTTGGGGGAAATCGTGCTTGGATTAATGGAAGAGTTTTTCCCGGAAATTCTTGATACGAAATTCACCGCCAAAATGGAAGACGACCTCGATCATATTGAAGAAGGCAGGGCCGAATGGGTTAAAGTACTCGATGATTTCTATCAAGGTTTTTCCAAGCGCTTAGAGGTGGCAGAGAAGCACATGCAGGAAGTGGAGATTAAAGATGAAGTCTCTGATGTGAACTGCGATAAATGTGGCAGCCACATGGTGTACAAAATTGGACGCTATGGCAAGTTCCTTGCTTGTTCTGCATTTCCGGATTGCCGCAATACGATGCCTATTGTGAAAGAAATCGGCGTAAAATGTCCAAAATGTGAAACCGGAGAGATTGTGGAACGTAAGAGTAAGAAGAACCGGCTTTTCTACGGATGCAATAACTATCCGGATTGCGATTTTGTCTCATGGGATAAACCGTTGCCGCGCTCCTGTCCGAAATGCAGCAAAATGCTTGTTGAGAAAAAGGGCAAGGGCAAGAATAAAGGTCCTGTAGTTCATTGTTCAGAATGTGACTATCAGGAAGAAACATCGTAAGAAGGAGCTTTATAAAGCCATGGAAAAAGTAAAAGTGATTGGAGCAGGTTTGGCGGGCAGCGAGGCAGCCTGGCAGATTGCCGAGCAAGGCGTAGATGTCATCCTATATGAAATGCGCCCGGTACGCAATACTCCAGCCCACCATACGGATAAATTCGCGGAGCTAGTATGTAGCAATTCGCTTCGCGCCAATTCGCTGACCAATGCGGTCGGCATCTTAAAAGAGGAGATGCGGCATCTCTCATCTATTATTATCCGGTCCGCAGATAATTGTGCGGTGCCCGCAGGAGGAGCGCTTGCAGTAGACCGGCATGAATTTGCCGGTGCGGTGACAGATAGCGTTCGCAACCATCCGCGCATCGAGGTGCGTAACGAGGAGGTTACGGAAATTCCCGATGGGATTGTAGTTATTGCGACCGGTCCGCTGACATCGCCGGATTTATCGAAGCAATTGCAGGAAATAACGGGACAGGAATATCTTTACTTTTACGATGCAGCTGCACCGATTATCGAAAAAGAAACCATTGATATGGAAAAAGTATTTCTCGCTTCTCGCTACGATAAGGGAGAGGCGGCGTACTTGAATTGCCCGATGAATGAAGCGGAATTCAATGCGTTTTATGAAGCGCTTATTACGGCGGAGGAAGTACCGTTAAAAGAATTCGAGAAACAGGTCTTCTTCGAGGGCTGCATGCCTATCGAGGTCATGGCAAAGCGAGGCAAGCAGACTATGCTGTTCGGCCCGATGAAGCCGGTTGGCTTAACCGATCCGCGCACAGGTAAACAGCCATTTGCAGTCGTACAGCTACGTCAGGACAACAGCGCGGGCACACTTTATAATATTGTAGGTTTCCAAACCCATCTCAAGTGGCCTGAACAACGTCGGGTATTCAGTATGATTCCGGGACTTGAGAATGCGGAAATTGTACGCTATGGTGTGATTCACCGCAATACGTTTATCAATTCGCCGCGCTTACTGAAGCCGACATATCAATACAAGGACCGGGATACGCTGTTCTTTGCAGGACAGATGACCGGAGTGGAAGGGTACGTTGAGTCAGCCGCATCCGGGCTCATTGCGGGTATTAATGCCGGAAGGCTTGCACGTGGCCTTGATGCGCTGGTTTTCCCTACAGAGACTGCCATGGGCAGCATGGGGCACTATATTACAACCGCTAACCCGGACAGCTTTCAGCCGATGAACGCGAATTTTGGTTTGTTCCCGCCGCTTGAGAAGAAAATTCGCAATAAAAAAGAACGGTACGAGCAATATGCTGAACGTGCATTGGATAAGATTCAGAATTTTTCCCAGAACGTTCACAATTTAAGTTGCAGTTGATATTTAGGGTATGATATACTAACGACGGTTAAAAGCTAGGGTTACCTTGTTGGGAAATTTTTTGCTGGAAGAATTGCGAACGGGATGCGGTGCTGCCGCGTCCCGTATGCATTGGTACTCGGTTAGGAGGTACACGGATGGAAGGCATGCAGCCTGATACGTTGCTTCTGCTGTTTAAGCAGTACTTGCAGATTGAGAAGAATGCTTCCCCTCTGACAGTTACAAACTATGAGAAGGACATCTTGGCTTTTACAGCGTTTATGAAGCAGCATGGCGTAATGGAATATGCTGCTGTTTCTTATGTCCATGTACGCAGCTATCTTACGGAACTTCATGAAAGAGACTATGCACGGCGCTCCATTGCACGCAAGCTATCCAGTCTGAGAAGCTTTTACCGATTTATGGTACGGGAGGAGATGCTTGAGCATAATCCTTTTACTATGGCGTCGACGCCGAAGCTTGCGAAAAAACTTCCAGGGTTTTTATTCCCAAAAGAAGTCGAGTCGCTGCTTGCATTACCGGATACGACCCGTCCGCTTGGCCGCAGGGACCGGGCGATTCTGGAGATGCTATATGCAAGCGGCATGCGAGTATCGGAGCTAACTGGGCTTACCATACGTTCAGTAGACGTGTCGGCTGGTACTGCATTAGTATTCGGAAAAGGTGCAAAAGAAAGATACGTTCCGCTTGGGGAGCACGCTCTGCGTGCGTATGAGCATTACATACGGGAGGGACGTTCGCTCTTATGCAAGCAACATAAAAATGACGCCTTATTCGTGAACGTTCGAGGAGAGCCGCTGACGGATCGCAGTGTCCGTCGCATCATAAACAAATATGTAGAACAGGCGAGCGAACTGCTGAAAGTAAGCCCGCATACTTTTCGCCATACGTTTGCCACTCATCTGATTGAGAATGGAGCCGATTTACGGAGCGTACAGGAGATGTTGGGGCACGCCAGCATTTCATCAACCCAAATCTACACCCATGTGACGAGAGAGAGAATGCGGCTTGTATACAACCAAGCTCATCCACGGGCGTAAAATAATATAATGGAGGGAACTCGATGGAGATGACCTTTCACGCCACTACGATTTTTGCCGTGCGTCATAACGGAAACGCGGCGATGGCCGGCGACGGTCAGGTTACGCTAGGCAATACGGTAGTGATGAAGCAGACAGCTAAAAAAGTGCGTCGACTGTATCACGGGGAAGTTGTGGCCGGATTTGCCGGTTCCGTAGCAGATGCGATTACGCTGTTTGAAAAGTTCGAAGCCAAGCTTGAAGAATACCACGGTAACCTGCAACGCGCGGCCGTGGAACTGGCAAAAGATTGGCGGTTGGACAAAGTGCTGCGTAAGCTGGAAGCGCTCATGATTGTTATGAATAAAGAGCACATGCTTCTCATCTCGGGAACAGGGGAAATTATCGAACCGGATGATGGCATTCTTGCCATCGGCTCGGGCGGCAACTATGCGCTTGCAGCAGGTCGCGCCCTTAAGCAGCACGCCCCCAACCTGACGGCACGGGAAATCGCCACTGCAGCCCTGACAGCGGCCGCTGATATTTGCGTCTATACGAACCACAATCTGGTTGTCGAAGAAATCAATGAATGACGAGGAGGCTATGCCTTGAAAAATCCTGAACGTTTAACACCCAAACAAATTGTTGAACAACTGGATTATTTTATCGTCGGACAGAAGCAGGCGAAGCGTTCTGTTGCAATCGCCCTGCGTAACCGGTACCGCCGTAGTTTGCTTCCAGACGAGATTCGCGATGAAATCGTACCAAAGAACATTCTGATGATCGGACCAACAGGAGTTGGAAAGACAGAAATTGCCAGAAGGTTAGCTAAGTTAACCGGCGCTCCTTTCATTAAGGTCGAGGCTACGAAATTCACCGAAGTTGGCTATGTCGGCCGCGATGTAGAATCAATGGTTCGAGATCTGGTAGAAACGGCAATTCGTATTGTGAAAGCCGAAAAGACGGAACAGGTAAAAGACAAGGCGGAAACGATGGCGAATGAGCGTATTGTGCACATTCTCGTTCCTGGTAAGCAAAGCGATAAGTCGTATAAAAATCCGCTTGAGATGTTGTTTGGCAATCAGAACACTTATCAGTCCTCGTCTGACGATAGGGAAGATCTTTCATTGTCACAGCAGCGACGCCAGGTAGCACATCAGCTCGCTATGGGACAATTAGAAGACACTGTGATTGAAATTGAAGTCGAAGATGCTGCTCCGCCGATGTTTGATATGTTTTCGGGTTCAGGCATGGATCAAATGGGTATTAATATGCAAGAGATGCTTGGTAATCTTCTGCCTAAAAAAATGAAAAAACGAAAATTGCCGATTCGGGAAGCGCGTAAAGCACTAACCATGCAGGAAGCCCAAAAGCTGATTGATATGGACGAGGTCATTCAGGAGTCTGTAGTACGGGCCGAGCAGAGCGGGATTATTTTCATCGATGAAATCGATAAGATTGCCGGCAAAGAATCGAACTCCGCCCAGGTATCGCGCGAAGGAGTACAGCGGGACATTCTGCCGATTGTAGAAGGCTCTACCATTATGACTAAATACGGTCCTGTAAAAACCGATTATGTGTTATTTGTGGCAGCCGGAGCTTTCCATATGGCGAAGCCATCCGATTTAATTCCGGAGCTACAGGGACGTTTTCCGATTCGCGTGGAGCTTGATAGCTTACGTATAGAGGATTTTGTGCAAATTTTAACCGAGCCGAAAAATGCTTTAACCAAACAATATATTTCTTTATTGGAGACAGAAGGAATAAAAGTTGAATTTTCTGACGATGCTATTAAAGAGATTGCTAAACTTGCAGCCGAGGTGAACCAGAATACGGATAATATCGGTGCCAGGAGACTACATACCATTCTAGAGAAGTTGCTTGAAGACCTGTCATTCGAAGCTTCCGATGTGACGTTGGAGAAAATCATCATCACCCCGGAATATGTAAGAGATAAATTGAAAGGCATCGTAGAAGATCGAGATTTGAGTCGTTATATTTTGTAAACTTTGAAGGAGGAATTACAACAATGGATTTGCTAACAAAAATTCGCCGTATTAACCGCCTGCTGCAGAAGACAGCGGGACATCCGGTAAACTTTATGGAAATGGCGGAAGTGATGAGTGAAATTATCGAGGCTAACATTTTTGTGTTGAGCCGCAAAGGAAAGATTCTTGGCTATGCGAATGCACAGGAAGTAGATAACGAGCGTATTCGCAAGATGCTCGATGAACGTCGCTTCCCGGGAGACTATAGCACGCAATTGCTCCGTTTAGATGAAACGTCCGCGAACCTGGATATTGAGAGCCCGTATACAGCGTTTCCGGTAGAAATGAAAGATTTGTTCAAAAAAGGCTTGACGACGATTGTTCCGGTTGTCGGAGGCGGAGACCGTCTCGGTACACTTGTTCTGGCCCGTGTAAACGAAACGTTTACAGATGATGATTTAGTGCTGGCTGAAGTAGGTGCAACCGTAGTAGGTATGGAGATTCTGCGTGAGCGCGCAGAAGAAATTGAGCAAGAAGCGCGCAGCAAAGCGGTCGTGCAGATGGCCATTGGCTCGCTATCGTATAGTGAATTGGAAGCTGTAGAGCATATTTTCGAAGAGTTGGACGCAAAAGAAGGTTTGCTGGTCGCAAGTAAAATCGCCGACCGCGTAGGCATTACTCGCTCTGTTATCGTAAATGCGCTCCGTAAGCTGGAAAGCGCTGGTGTTATCGAATCGCGTTCGCTCGGAATGAAGGGAACATACATTAAGATCCTGAATGAAAAGCTGCTTCCGGAGCTTGAAAAGTTAAAGACTTCATAGTTGAATATTCATAGCTTCATAACGAAAACATGTTTTTCGTAGTAAAATCCTATTTTATGTCAGGTAACAAAGCCCTATCTTTAAGATAGGGCTTTGTTCGTTTAATACAATCTGCTAATATAAAGATTGTTGTACGAATTACACATAATTTGTCGAATTGGCAGGATTTGATTTTCCTGATATGGAATATTGTAGCTTAAACCACTTCATACCTGTGATGAAAGGGGGAAGAAGGATGCTCTCGACACCAACCATGTCGATTTTTGAAAAAGCGCTTGATGCCGCTACGCTGCGTCAGCGGGCCATTAGTAATAACATTGCGAATGTAGATACGCCTCATTATAGGACTCAATCCGTAGTATTTGAGGATGAACTTCAAAAAGCAATGGCCAAAAGTTCTACTGCATTTACGGCCTATAGGACAAATGAGAAGCATCTGCCTTTTGGCATGGCGTCTCTTCAAGATGTTGGACCAAAGTTGCAGGTGGACAAGGCTGTAGGGCCTATGCAAAATTCCGCGAATAATGTCGATCTGGATTTTGAGATGACGAACCTAGCAAGAAATCAATTATGGTACAACGCACTTGTTCAGCAAGCGAGCGGTCAATACAACAAGCTTCGGACCGTAATAGGAGGGAAATAATTATGGCGCTGTTTGGGAGTTTCGATAGTAGCGCTTCTGCATTGACGGCCAACCGACTGCGAATGGATGTCATTTCAAGCAATATCTCTAATGCGAATACGACGCGAGGAGAATATGTGAACGGTCGATGGCAGCCTTATAAGCGAAAAGTGGCAATCATCGAACCGAAGAAGGAGGCTTCAAGCTTCCAGAATTTCCTTCAGATGGCCGCCAACAAAACAGGCAGAACAGTTACAAATGGCGTACGAGTTACGCGGATTATGGAAGATCGGACGCCGCCGAAAATGATGTACGACCCGACGCATCCAGACGCGGACGCGCGAGGATATGTGGCATTGCCGAACGTAGATATGCTAAAAGAAATGGTAGACTTGATGTCAACAACCAGAGCATACGAATCGAACGTAACAGCGATTAATGCGGCAAAGGCGATGGCGATGAAAGCTTTGGAGATCGGTAAATAAGGGGTGAGAATTATGATAGAAAAAATCGGGATGAATCTTCCGGTAGAAGCAATGCAGGGAGAAGGGAAGCGGGTTTCCCCAACACCTTATGAAGCGACCACCGCTTTTTCCACCTATTTGAAGAATGCGATTCAGGATGTAAACGGGTTACAAAAGGCGAGCGACAAGTTGAACCAAGGATTGGCTACAGGACAGGTTCAAGATATACACCAGGTGATGATTGCCTCGCAGAAGGCTGGCGTAGCAATGGATATGGCCATGCAGGTGCGTAATAAGGCCGTGGAGGCATATCAAGAAATTATGCGAATGCAAATCTAGTAATTTAAAGGCAATTGGCGGGGTGGAGGATGAACGAAAGATTGCAGCAGTGGCGGGAGAAGCTCACAGAGTTTTCGGCCCGTTTCTCAAAAAAACAAAAAATGATGATAGGCGCGATTGCCGCGTTTCTTATTATATCGGCAACTTTAGCAATTTATATAGCCTCCAGACCGACTTATGTGCCCCTTTTTAGCGGCAATTTAACTGAGGTGGATGTGGCTCAGATTAAAACGGAACTGGATGCGACAGGGTACGCCAACTATCAAATTCAAGGAAATAGCGTGCTTGTGCCAGAGAAGGACAAATACAATCTGGCAGCCGACTTAACAGCTAAAGGCGTACCTAAAGGTGAAGGTGTACGTCTGGATATTTTTAGTCAGAATATCGGTATGGGAATGACGGATCGGCAGTTTGATGTAATCGAGCGTGACGCGATGCAGACTCAGCTGGCAGATTTACTGAAAATGGTCGATGGCGTTCGAAATGCCAAAGTCACACTGGTTATGCCTCAAGAAACTGTGTTTGCTCGTGAAAATGAAGAGACAGCGAGCGCCTCGATTGTAGTCGATGTCGAGCCGGGTAAACAGCTGGGACCGCAGCAAATCAACGCCTTGTACAACCTGGTATCCAAAAGCGTGCCCAACTTGCCGAAAGATAAAATCGCCATCATGAACCAGTATAGCGAGATGCTGGAGATGGCAGACGAGGGAGACAACGCTTATTCGCTCGATCAATATGAAAAGCAGCGTAAAATAAAAAAAGACATCGAGACGGATATCCAGAAGAACTTGCAAAACATGCTAGGTACGATTCTGGGCCGTGATAAAGTTTTCGTATACACGTACGTTAAGCTGAATTTTGATAAGACGCAGCGGGAAGAACAGCTCGTCGAGCCGGTAGATAAAGAAAATAATGAAGGAATCATTATTAGTGCAGAAAAGATTCAGGAGACGTATTCAGGCAAAGGCGCATCCGCTGGAGGAACCGCCGGAACAGGTGAAACGCAAATCCCTGGTTATCCGGGCGCTACCGGCGGCGAAAATGTCGAGTCGGAAAAAATAGAGGATCGTGTAAACCGGGAAGTGAACCGGATTAAGCAAAATATTGTCGGTCAGCCATATAAGATTGAGGACATTTCAATCAATGTTGGTGTGGAACCACCAACCGCAGACCAGGCGGATAGCCTGACTGATGAAGTGAAGAAAGATATTGAGCAGATTATCGGCAACGTTGTACGTACATCCCTTTCTTCACAGGGAACGGAGTTCACTGAGGATCAAATTAATCAGCGGGTAAAGGTGTTTGCACAGGCGTTTAACGGTAAGCAGGAAGTGGTAGAGGAAGGAAATAATTGGACCCTTATTATTGTTTCAAGCATCGTAGGACTTCTGCTTATTGTTGCTGTCGTCGTATTCATCATAGTGCGTAGACGGAGAAATGAAGAGGAACAAGCTGTAGCGGAAACGGTACAGACGAAGCCGTTCGAAGTTCCGGAATTGCAGTATGCGGAAGATGGAGAAGAGGTCATCGTGCGCAAACAATTGGAAAAACTGGCAGGCGAGAAGCCGGAAGAGTTCGTCAACCTGCTGCGCACCTGGCTAGCAGACGAATAGGGGTGAGGGATGTAGATGGCACGTCCGTCAAGAGAATTGAGCGGAAGGCAAAAAGCGGCGATTCTTTTAATTTCGCTGGGACCGGAAGTGTCCGCTCAAGTTTTTAAACATTTACGTGAAGAAGAAATTGAACAGCTAACACTTGAAATCGCGAATGTACGAAAAGTAGGGGGCGAGGATAAAGAGTCGGTTTTAACCGAATTCCACCAGATTTGTGTAGCGCAGGAGTATATTTCTCAAGGCGGGATTAATTACGCCAAAGAAATTCTGGAGAAAGCGCTTGGTCAGCAAAAGGCGTTTGATATTATTCACCGTTTAACTGCTCACCTGCAAGTTCGTCCGTTTGATTTTGCACGTAAGGCTGATCCGGGCCAAATTTTAAACTTTATCCAAAATGAGCATCCGCAGACCATCGCTCTTGTTCTTTCCTATTTGGAGCCGGAACAATCGGCGGCCATTCTATCCGCACTTCCTCAGGAAAGGCAGGCGGAGGTGGCGCGGCGCATCGCATTGATGGAAAGTACGTCACCGGACGTAATCAGCCAGGTTGAGAGCGTATTGGAGCAGAAGCTATCTTCTACTGTTGTACAGGATTATACGCAGGCCGGTGGCATCGAATCAGTAGTTAACATGCTTAACAACGTTGATCGAAGCACGGAACGTGTTATTTTGGATACACTTGAGATTCAGGACCCGGAGCTTGCCGAAGAAATCAAGAAAAGAATGTTCGTATTCGAGGATATCGTTGTGCTTGATGACAGATCCATTCAACGCGTTATTCGAGATGTGGAGAATGCAGATCTTATGCTTGCGCTGAAAGTTGCAAACGAGGAAGTACGCGACGTAGTATTCCGCAATATGTCCAAGCGGATGGCGGATACGTTCAGAGAAGAGATGGAATATATGGGACCGGTACGGCTGCGTGATGTAGAAGAAGCGCAGACTCGTATCGTAGCGACGATTCGCCGTCTGGAAGAAGCCGGCGAGATTATTATCGCCCGCGGCGGAGGAGATGAAATCATTGTCTAGGATTATTAAATCCGCTACTTACTCGACAATGGAAAATAAGAAAGTGATACAGTTTCAGCACCAAAAATATATCCGGTTTACAGAAGAACCTGGGGAACTGATGGGTGCAGAGGAACTGAACGAGGCTGTTGATGAGAGCTTATCCATATCCAAAGCTGATGAACTAATAAAAAATGCGGAGGAAGAAGCGGCACGAATCGTCGCGGAAGCCAGGCGTCAGGCAGAGGTTATTGTACAGGAAGCCAGGCAGGAGATTGATGCTTGGTGGAATCAAAAGCGGGTAGAGGATGAGGAAGCACGTCACTTCGCCAAGCAGGAAGGCTATGAGCAGGGAATAGAACACGGCAGAGAAGAGGGGCGTCGTCTCGTATATGAAGAGTATGCGCAAGCTCTTGAACAATCTGCTGCAATTTTGGAAGAGGCGCCAAGTATAAAGCGGCGAATGATTGCAGAGGCTGAATCATTCGTTCTTGACTTAACCATTGAGATTGCTCGAAAGGTTATCGGAGAACAGCTAACGCTCGATAAAGAGAATGTAATTGCGTTAATTCGCAGGGCATTGTCACGTACACAGGAATACAAGTCAGTTACGGTAGCTGTAAGTCCTGATACGTATACGTATGTACAGGAGAACCGGGCCAAGCTGCTTGAAGTTTTAGACAGTCAGGTGGAAATAACGATCATTCCGGATGATTCTGTTACAGATGGCGGAACGGTTATCCGTACGACGATGGGAAGTGTGGATGCAAGGGTGGATGTTCAGCTTGAAGAAATCAAAAAAGCGTTGCAGGCTGTTCTGGCTGATGAAGGTGAATCGTAATCATGCTGCAGTTTGAAAAGTATATTTCCGCTTTGCAACAGGTAGATCCGTTTCGGGTTAACGGGAAGGTTTCGCAAGTCATCGGATTAACGGTAGAGGCCATGGGGCCGAACGTGAAAATTGGAGAAGTATGCCATATTTATCCGGTAGCATCTTCAGTCCCGGTTCCTGCCGAAGTAGTAGGCTTCAAAGACAATAAAGTGCTGCTCATGCCTCTCGGGGAGCTGGGAGCCATTGGCCCTGGCTGTGATGTAGTTGCGACGGGCAAGCCGTTAACTGTGCGAGTAGGTATGGAATTGCTGGGTCAGGTATTGGACGGTAGCGGTAGGTTAATGAACGGGAGTCTTCTATCGAATGCTATGGTAGAGTATCCGGTTGACAGCCAGCCACCTAACCCGCTCTCCCGCCCAAGGATTCGCGAACCTCTTTCTGTAGGTGTACGCGCCATTGACGGATTGCTTACGGTGGGTAAAGGACAGCGCATCGGCATTTTTGCAGGAAGCGGTGTCGGAAAGAGTACCCTGCTCAGTATGATTGCCCGCAATACAGAGGCTGATGTGAACGTAATCGGTCTTATCGGAGAACGTGGCAGGGAAGTGGCTGATTTTATCGAGCGCGACCTTGGCGAAGAAGGGCTGAAACGTTCGGTTGTAGTCGTTGCGACGTCCGATCAACCGGCGCTTATCCGAATAAAAGGAGCATTGCTAACGACAGCTATTGCCGAGTATTTCCGCGATCAGGGACTGAATGTCATGATGATGATGGACTCTGTCACGCGTTTTGCAATGGCGCAGCGGGAAGTAGGACTAGCTATTGGCGAGCCGCCTGCTACTCGTGGATATACACCGTCGGTATTCGCGTTACTTCCGCGACTGCTTGAGAGGGCGGGGACGTCAGCGTCTGGATCGATTACCGCTTTTTATACCGTGCTAGTAGAAGGAGACGATATGAACGATCCGATTGCTGATTCTGTGCGCGGTATTCTCGATGGGCATATTGTTCTTAGCCGAAAAATCGCCCATACAGGGCAGTATCCTGCCATTGACATTTTGGCAAGCGTCAGTCGGGTAATGAAAGAAATCGTTACGCCACAGCACTATGCGGCAGCCAATGAATTAAAGCGATTGATGGCAGTTTATCGTGATGCCGAAGACTTGATTAATATCGGTGCATATAAGAGTGGAGCAAACCGTGATATTGATCAGGCTATTCGATATAAGGATACAATTATGCAGTATACAGGCCAAAGCGTGGATGAACGATCGAATCTTGAAGAATCGATTGAAACGTTAACAGCAACCTTTACTCCAAATTAGGCGGGTGATCACCGTGTCGTTTATTTATTCCTTTCAAAAAATCCTGGATATGAAGGAGAAAGAAAAGGAACAGGCAGAGATTAGCTACAGCAAGTCGATGCAGGCGTTGCACCGTGAACAAAAGCGCCTCTCTGACCTCGTAAAGAATAAACAGCAGGTAGAGGAACGTATGGTTCGGAAAGAAGAAACGATTTCTCTTGCAGAATTGAAAACGAACTATGAGTACGTTGGGCATCTGCAGCGTATGATTGTACAAGCTAATGAGACAAAAGTACAGGCTGAAAAAGACGTAGAGACCAAGCAAGGCATCCTATCGGAGCGGGCGATGGACCAGAAAATATGGGAGAAGCTCAAAGAGCACTCTTTTGAAAAATATAAAGAAAGAATGCTGCAGAGAGAGCAGAAAGAATTGGATGAGATAGCGGTGGCTCGGTATTACAGGCAAAGAGTGAAGCCGCACTAGGGGTGTTTTCATGGAAGAAATAGCAGAAGAGCGTTCATATAGTAGACTGGAATGGTTTTTTTATATCATTTTTATTCCGCTATTATTTACTCTTGTACTTTCAGCTATCATTGCTCAAATGTTTGGGTACAACGTGGTAGGGGTGCTGGCCAAAGAATTGAATCAGATTCCCGTTATTGAAAAATTAATTCCCGATGCCGCGATAGACCGTCCGCCATCCGAGAAAGAAGAAGTGAAGACGGACAAAAAAGACGTGACGGTTGCTGATTTAAAAACACAATTGGCGGTAAAGGAACGGGAAGTTAATGAGCTGAAAAAGAAGGCAGAGCTTGAAGAACAAAAGGCGAAGCGATTGCAGCAGCAGACGCAAATCCAGCAGGGAGATGCCAAAGTATCACAGGAGCAGATGAACGAAGAAAAGCAGAAACAGATTAAAAATCTGGCTAAAGTATATACAACGATGTCTGCCGGGAAAGCGGCCCCTATTATGGAGAAGATGTCTCCCGAAGAGGCGGGTCAGCTTCTGCTTGTCATGAAGCCAGAGGAGCGTTCCGCTATTATGGCAAAAATGGATCCAAAAACAGCGGCAGATTTAACGTTGCTTTTGAAAGAAACCTCCCAGGCTGATTCGAACGATCCTGGCGTACTGCAGCAACGCCTTCTTGAATTGAAATACAATGCGTCCATACGGGAATTGGCTGCTTCGATTTCAAGTATGCAGCCGACAAACGCAGCTAATTTGATAGAAAGACTATTTACATCGGATGAAAGAAAGGCTGTTCTTGTCCTATCACAGATGGAAGCCGGACAGCGTGGACAAATTTTATCGAAGCTAGCGGAAAATAAGAGCCGTGCAGCACTTGCGGCAAAAATTAGTCAAAAGTTGTTAACGAATTAACTACGAAAAGCCATTGTATTTTTCATATCATTTTCTTATATTTAGCTTTGAAAGGAGGTGAAAAAATTGACAACGGTACAAGTGAATGGAAGTCTTCCTATTACGAAAGCACCTTCCCGCCCTACAGGTACAAGCAATTCTGTTGCCTCTGCTACTTCATTTGCTAGGGAAATGCAAACGGCATTAAATGAAGGCCCCAAGGAAGCGCCAGATGCTCTAGCATCTGCTGAAAAAACAGAGGCTGACTCTCTATTGCAGATGCTGGAAAATCTGTTGAACACCGTAACAGATATAGTGAAGCAGGTAGAAGAGAATCAGGATGTGTTAAAAGATGGCGAGATTCCTGAAGAGCTGTATGCAGCTTTGCAGCAAATCTATCAGTTACTGCAACAGATGAACCTAGGAAAACAGGGTGAGCAAGGTAAAGGGACAGGCGAGTGGCTACAGAACGTATTCTCTCCTATCCAGCAGCAGGGAATTTCTAATACAGAAGAAGAGCCGTTTTCTATTCTTAACATGGAGCAAAAAGTAAAGGATATATTAAATCTGCTAAAAGGAAAGAATGCTGATTCGTTGCCACGTGATTTTACAAGCAGGTTACAGACAGTACTTTCGCAAGTAGAGAACGTGAGCCAGCTTGCACAGGATACGACTGTCAAGAATGCAAATGCTACTCCTATTAATGGGGCAATAACTCAGTCTAATGCTTTATCTGTAAAGGAAACAGTGCAGACAGAGGGAGCAGTAACTCCTATATCTGATGCTTCTGTACCGGAAGAGGGAACGGTAACGAAGGCGATGCATCATCAGCTACAGGAAAATGTTCCGAATGTAAAGCTTGAGGGGACTGCAACAGCACGCAATGCAAATGTGTCGCTCGTTCCAGCTCGTTTCTTCGCAAATGAGATGGAAACATACATTGTAAAGCAGGTTCAGCTGAATCGTGGTACCGGAGCGATGGAAACCACCTTGCGTCTCTTTCCAGAGAATCTGGGGCGGGTTGACGTGCGGATTACTGCCTTGAACGGAGCGATTACCGCACATTTTGTTACCAGTCAGGTGGCGGGAAAAGAAGCGATTGAGCAGCAATTGCATCAATTACGGCACGCATTAATACAACAGGGTTTGAATGTAGAGAAAATCGAGGTTTCATACATTACTACCACAACAAGTGAGCAATCAAGCGCTGATTTGCTTCAGCAGGGAAAGGGCAATTCACAGCAGCAGCAAAAAGGTGAGGAAGAACAATCTGCCGAAGAAGCTGAGTTTAACTTGGCAGAACTGTTAGGTGAAGACATACCTGAACCTGATGAGACAGTGAGCTAATACATCGAAGAAAGGAGGAATAAGAGCATGTCTGTCAGCGATATCAATCAGTATAAAAGCGCTGTTTCACCCAATCAGGCAAACGCCAAATCAAATACAAAATCGTTTATGGATAACACAACGATGGGGAAAGAAGCTTTCCTTCGCTTGCTGGTCACGCAAATGCAGAACCAGGACCCAACGCAACCGTTGCAGGATAGGGAGCTTATCGCGCAGTTGACCCAGTTCAGTACGCTGGAGCAGATGACGAATTTGAACGATATGTTTTCTGTATTTGTTTCTTCTTTTGTAGAAACTCAATACGTTGGTGGATTATCAACCATGATCGGTAAGAAAATAACATGGACCGAACGTGTAGAAGAGACGAATGAGGCTGGCGAGAAAACCTGGAAAGAAGTACCGAAGGAAGGGATTGTAGCGGCTGTCAGCTTTAAAAATGGCAAAGTACAATTGGTTATGCAGGACGGTACGAAGATGGATATGAATTTAGTAGAAAGCATAACGGACCCATCTGCACCGCCAATTGAGAAGCCGGATGAAAAACCTGGACAAACAGAGGACGGGAAGCAGCCTGAAGGGGACGGAGAAAAAACGCCGCCTGTAGATGATTCCAAGGAAGAAAGCACCGAGTCAACGAATGAAGGTGGCGGAGCATGAACCATATTAAAGCCGGACATATCTTTTATCCACAAACATTAACACCGGCAGCACCGAAAAAGAAAGAAAATCAGGCAGCCACTTCATTTAATACAGTATTTCAGCAGAAGCTGGAGGAAACAAAGACTTCTATTGATTTTTCTAATCATGCCCTGCAACGGTTGGAGAAGCGCGGAATTTCATTAAGCAACGAAGACATTGCCAAGTTGACTGGTGCCGTAGAGAAGGCGCAGGCCAAAGGGGCAAAGGAATCGCTTGTACTGATGAATGATGTTGCATATATCGTTAGCGTGCCGAATAGGAAAGTCATTACGGCGGTGGATGGACCGTCGATGCAGGAGAATGTGTTTACAAATATTGATAGTGCAATCATTGTATAATAGCAATTCAAATAATAATAGAAAGAGCCGGACCTTACCGAGGAGGCTCTGTGCCGCTGACTGATTGACGCGGTACGCAAAATAAGGAGGAAAATGAAATGTTACGTTCCATGTATTCAGGTATTGGTGGTATGCGCGGCTTTCAAACAAAATTAGACGTAATCGGTAACAATATTGCTAATGTAAATACGACTGGCTTCAAGAAAAGCCGGGTAATGTTTCAGGATATTCTAAGCCAGTCAATGGCAGGGGGAAGTGCTGGTACAACCGGTGTAAATGGCACGGGTGGAACAAATCCTAAGCAGGTTGGGCTTGGCTCGACCATTGCAACCATTGATACGATTCATAAAGGAGGAAACCTACAGACGACGATCAAGCAGTCTGATGTGGGAATTGAAGGAAATGGCTATTTTATCGTAAAGGATGCCTCAGGAGAAACATTTTTAACTCGTGACGGTAACTTCCATTTTGATGATGTAGGAAATTTGGTCACTGCTAATGGTATGCTCGTGCTTAATAGTAACAGCAGCCCAATCAGTATACCTGCTGATGTTAAAGAGTACTCAATCGGAGTAGATGGAAAAATTACTTATACGCAAAAGGATGGGAAGGTAGTAAAAGATGGTCCTGTTATTGGTTTAGCAATGGTAGCAAATCCAGATGGACTGGAGAAAGCAGGAATGAATACGTATAAGTATAACTCGCCAGCTGCCGGGACCCCGACCGTTGGAGCGCCAAAATCAGGGGCATATGGTATTCTTCGTTCCAGCATGCTGGAAATGTCCAACGTCGACCTGTCTGAAGAATTCACTGAAATGATTGTCGCACAGCGCGGCTTTCAGGCCAACTCTCGTATTATCACAACATCCGACTCAATCCTTGAAGAACTAGTAAACCTCAAACGCTAGAGTTATATCAATTACACTTGGTATCTTGACATCTGCCAGGTGGTTGGACATAGGAAAAAGAAGAAGTGGATGGATGTGTTTTTTCCAAATTCTGATTTTCTCTTTCTTTTCCTGCCTCCTGCCACAAAAGCATATTAATATAGTAAACAAGGTATAGAAGGGGAGGAATTGCTCCTCCCCTATTTTATGGGATAAGAAAGTATATGTCGCTGTAAAGCAGGAAAGCGACATCTGCTTTCTTCCGAACGTATAACTTGAAAAACTCGCGAGGCATGTGCCAAACGCTGCTTTTTCCTGTGGAGCGCGTGGCACGACGGGCGAAAAAGACTGACAACTGTCTCCTTCACTTGGGATACCCAGATGTTTTGTCGGTCCGCCTCAAGGGACACAAAGCGGCCGTTTGGCTTCGTTGTAGAAAAAGGACGAGCGGCAATGCCCGCAAGTTTTTCTTAAATGGGGGGATATCGATGGTTCGCCTGACTCGTTTAAATGGAAAAGAATACGTGGTGAACGCCCTGCTTATCGAGAGTCTTGAAGCCACTCCCGACACCATGATCACGCTTGTCAACGGAAAGAAATTTGTCATTAAGGAATCAATTCCTGAAGTGCTTTCCGCCCTCAAACAATTTTACAAAGAAATCAACGCGGTAAAAATTTCCGCGATGCAAGATAGAGAGATAAAAAACGGAGGGGTGGAAGATGTTTAAAAATCGATTGATAAATATCGCACTTATTATTCTCATGGCTATTACCTTAATCGGCGTTGTTATGTTCATTATATGGCAGTCATATTTAAAGCAGCCTGCCGATCCTGCTGCCGTTAACGGCCAGCAGGTGGAAAAAAAGATAAGCGCCGAGGAACTCGAAAAAGTCACACTGGAAACAGAAGAGATTCGTACGAATTTGCTGACTGGAGATTTGATTTTGGCTAAATTCGCCGTCCAGGCAGAGAATGAGAAGGTAAAAAAGGAGCTCGAGTTGCGCAAGCCGCAAGTCGTACATACCGTTATTAAAACCCTCTCCGCTATGAAGCCGGAAGAAGTTCAGGGACCAAAAGGTATGGAGAGAGTAGAATCTGCAATAAAAACGGAGCTAAATAAATTGCTCGAAAAAGGAAAAATAGTCGATGTCATTACAACACATAAAATCGTCGACATATAAAATATAGCATATACATTTATTGTAAAGTCCAGGATAAGGGGGTGACACTTATGACAGAGGTATTATCACAGGCTGAAATAGATGCCTTGCTGGACGCGATTTCCTCCGGTGAAATGAACGCGGAAGAACTGAAGAAAGAAGAGATGGAGAGAAAAGTAAAGTCATATGATTTCAAGCGTGCACTTCGCTTCTCCAAAGACCAAATTCGTACGTTAACCCGCATCCATGAGAATTACGCCAGATTGCTGACAACGTACTTTTCGGCTCAGTTGCGTACATTTGTCCAAATAAGTGTTGCATCTGTTGACCAGCTTCCTTACGAAGAATTTATCCGTTCCATTCCGAAAATGACCATTCTCAATATTTTTGAAGCTGAACCGCTGGAAGGCAGAATGGTAATGGAAATCAATCCGAACATTGCATATGCGATGCTCGAACGTCTGCTGGGCGGCCAGGGAGTGGCCCCGAATAAAGTCGGTGCTCTTACAGAGATCGAGACGACCATCATGGAACGAATTTTTAGCAGGGCATTATACAATTTTGCAGAAGCCTGGAAGACCGTTATCGAAATTGAGCCGGAACTGGATCTCCTGGAAGTAAATCCGCAGTTTATGCAGATTGTTTCCCCGAATGAAACCGTTGCGGTTATCTCCTTCAGTACGAAAATCGGCGAAACGACGGGAATGATTAATTTATGTCTTCCGCATGTCGTACTTGAGCCATTGATGGTAAAATTGTCTGCTCATTATTGGCTATCTACACAGAAAAAAGTACGCAATGAGCACGAAATGCAAATTCTCGAGGAGAGGGTTCGTACGGCGAAGCTTCCGGTTATCGCAGAGCTTGGTACTTCCGCCATTTCTGTTGGCGAATTTCTACATCTAACCGTAGGTGATGTCATTCAGTTGGAGCAGCGTACAGAGGATATGGTGAAGGTGCGGGTCGGGCAGAAAACGAAATATCTTGCACGTCCAGGTACATCAAGAGGCCGAGCAGCAGTATCGATTGAAAACGTATTGGAGGAAGAGGTGGAAGAGGATGAGTAAGGAGATGTTATCGCAGGAAGAGATTGATGCCTTGCTGCGACAAAATGACTTAGAGGATGACTTGGACGAGGAAGGTAGCAAAAGTAATCCTATTATCGATGATTATCTTTCTCCGCTGGAGCAGGATGCGCTTGGCGAGATTGGAAATATAACGTTTGGCAGCGCTGCAACGGCTTTGTCCAGCTTGCTTGGACAAGCGACAGATATTACAACACCAAAGGTGGGCGTTATCCGGCGTGAAGAAGTACAAGACCAGTTTCCGCATCCGTATGTAGCGGTCCATGTGGAATATACCGAAGGGTTTCAAGGCATCAACCTGCTGGTAATCCGAAAGGAAGATGCGCAGATTATTGCAGATTTGATGATGGGCGGAGACGGCAGCGCGCCGCCAGAAGACTTATCGGAAATTCATCTGAGTGCTGTACAAGAAGCGATGAACCAGATGATGGGATCGGCAGCTACATCTATGTCTACCATTTTTAATAAGCTGGTAAATATTTCTCCGCCTGGCATCGATATGATGGACTTGAAGCAGGGACAGGGTGTTGAGAATATTCCGCAAGATGATATTTTAGTAAAGGTATCATTTCGTTTGAAGGTTGGAAGTTTAATTGATTCAAACATTATGCAGCTTATTCCTGTACCGTTTGCACGTTCGCTTGTGGCTAACCTTCTCGGAGGCATGACAGAAGATGCGCCACCTACAGCCCCTGAGGCGACTTCACAGACAAGTGCTATGCCTGAGCCTGCCTATACCGCCGCTTCGGGCAAGGGTGCTATGCCGTCCGGACAGGAGGAACTGTCACAACCACATCAAGCACCACCGCAGCAGCCAATGTATCAACAGCCGCCAGGATATCCGGGAGGTATGCCGCCGTATCCACAGCAGCCGATGTACCAACAGCCACCGGGATATCCGGGAGTGCCGCCGTATCCGCAGCAGCCAATGTATCAGCAACCATATCAGGCACAGCAGCAGCCGGCCTATAATGAACATCAGCCGCCGACCAACGTACAGCCGGTTCAATTCTCGTCATTTGATGCAAACTCTGTGCCACAAGGAAATCCGCAAAACTTAGGAATGCTTTTGGACATTCCACTCAAGGTAACTGTAGAATTAGGTCGTACGAAAAAACAAATCAAGGATATTCTTGATTTGTCGCCTGGTTCCATTCTTGAGTTAGATAAACTAGCCGGAGAGCCAGTTGATATTCTTGTGAACAATAAGCTGATTGCCAAAGGTGAAGTTGTCGTTATTGATGAGAATTTCGGTGTTCGTGTTACTGACATTCTTAGCCAATGGGATCGTATTCAAAAACTACAATAAAAAAAGCTATCAATTAAGGGGGAAATCATATGAGCAATAGAGTACTTATCGTAGATGACGCAGCATTCATGAGAATGATGATTAAAGAAATCCTTTCCAAAAATGGCTATGATGTGGTGGGGGAAGCGAGTGACGGGGCACAGGCTATCGAAAAATACCAGGAGCTTAACCCGGATTTGGTAACGATGGATATTACGATGCCTGAGATGGATGGAATCACTGCCTTAAAAGAAATCAAAAAGATAAATCCGTCTGCCAAAGTCATTATGTGTTCGGCAATGGGACAGCAGGCTATGGTCATTGACGCCATTCAGGCAGGTGCAAAAGATTTTATTGTGAAACCGTTCCAGGCAGACCGTGTTATCGAAGCCATTAATAAGACGCTCGCATAAGAGGGAAGCGCGAAGAACGCTATCGGACAGGAAGCAGTTCAAGAGAAAGGGTTTTTGCAATGAGAAACGGAAATATCCGAACGATTGGCGTTTTTGCTTCGTTTTTGTTAGTGAGCCAGCATGCTAAATTGGCGATGGCCAGTGTGTCGATTCCAAGTGAGCCTTCATCTAAGGAAGTCGAGTTAGCGTCGCAAACGCCGTCCATGTTGCCGCTGCTGCTGCAGACGGTATTTGCTCTTGCTTTGATTGTAGCGATTATTTATTTTCTGTTGCGTTTTGTAGGCAGACGTTCACAAACCTTTTTTGGCAGAACGGGTATTCGTACATTGGGTGGCTGTTCGTTAGGCCCGCAAAAATCGCTGCAAATTGTTCAAATTGGCTCTGCACTCTATATTGTCGGAGTCGGGGAGAATATCACATTGCTACGCTGTATTGATTCTTCGGAAGAAGTCAGTGAATTACTTGATACGCTGGAATCAAAATCCGAATCTTTTGGAATGGCTACGCCATCGTTTGGAGAGTGGGTAAACCGCTTCCTGAAAAAGGAGAAAGCGGATAAGGAAGCAGACGTAACTGCCGCTTTTCAAATGAAAATGGAAGAAGCACGCAAACGCCGGCAAAGTATGGAGAAAGAACTGTTTACGGACGGAGAGAAGGAAGACGAGAAATGAAACGGTTTTATATACTACTGAGTCTGCTCTTGTGCTCATGGATGCTTCTGCCTGGACAAAGTTTCGCTGCGCAGGTGCCGATACCAGGCCTGGATATTAATATAGGCACATCGAACAAACCGGAGGATGTTTCGCTTACACTGCAGATTCTGCTCTTGTTTACTGTGTTGTCGCTGGCGCCTTCCATTCTAATCATGATGACGTGTTTTACGCGCATCGTCATCGTGCTTTCTTTTACACGGACAGCCTTATCCACGCAGCAGGCTCCACCTACTCAAGTGCTGATAGGATTGGCTTTATTTTTAACTTTCTTTATTATGGCTCCAACGTTTTCAGAGGTAAACAATCAAGCGTTGCAGCCGTACTTTAAAAAACAGATTACGCAGGAGCAGGCCGTGGAGAAAGCCGTTCTGCCATTTAAAAACTTTATGGTTAAGCACACGAGAGGAAAAGACTTGAACCTGTTTCTTGAATATACAAAGGCGCCGAAGCCGAAAACGGTAAAAGATATTCCGCTTACTGCTCTCGTGCCAGCTTATGCGATTAGCGAATTAAAAACCGCGCTGCAAATCGGGTTCATGATTTTTATTCCATTTCTCGTTATCGATATGGTAGTGGCAAGCGTACTGATGGCGATGGGGATGATGATGCTACCGCCTGTTATGATTTCCCTTCCGTTTAAAATTTTGCTATTCATTCTGGTAGACGGCTGGTATCTTGTCGTTAAGTCGTTGTTACTAAGCTTTCAATGAGGTGAGAAGGGGTGTCGCAGGAATTTATCATTTCGCTTGCACAGCAAGCTGTATTCGTCGTGCTGTTAACGAGCGCGCCATTGGTTGGTATTGCATTGATTGCCGGGTTGATTGTGAGTATTTTTCAGGCTACAACATCCATTCAGGAAGCGACGCTTGCATTCGTACCAAAAATCGTTGCGACACTGTTAGCACTCGTTATTTTTGGTCCCTGGATGCTTAGCCATTTGCAAGAGTTTACCTCTAATATTTTAAGCAATCTTTATAAATTTATAGGATAATCGCATGACACAGCTATTAGAAATGTTACCGGCTTTCTTGCTTGTATTTATTCGAATCACGGCTTTTTTTGTGTCTGCGCCTATTTTTTCGGTACGAAACATTCCGGCACCGTTTAAGATTGGTTTATCTTTTTTCATCGCTTTTATCGCTTTTCCTTTGTTGAAGGCGGATAGTGTGGTCACGCTTGACTTAGATTATGTATATTTAGCGATAAAGGAAGTGCTTATCGGATTGTTACTCGGCTTTCTTGCCACTTTATTTCTGGCGGCAATTCAGGTCGCCGGCTCATTTATCGATATGATGCTTGGTTTGGCAATGGCAGCCGTGTTTGATCCGATTACAGGCGCACAGACCCCGCTAATGGGAAACTTCAAATATATGCTTACCATGCTGTTCATTCTATCGGCGAACGGCCATCATTTATTAATTAAAGGCATACTGGCAAGCTATCAGGTTGTACCGCTTGACCGCTGGTTGAACGGGATTGGGAACGGGCAATTGAGTTCTTTTATTATAGAGAAGTTTTCCTATATGTTTATGTCCGGAATGCTACTCGCAGCTCCGCTGGTCAGTTCGTTATTCGTGATAGATATCGCTCTTGGAATCGTAGCCAAAACCGTGCCGCAGATGAATATTTTTGTGGTTGGCATGCCAGCCAAGATTCTTGCAGGCTTTCTTATTCTTATGATTGTATTTCCAGGTTATTTTTTTGTTATGAGTCGTCTGCTCGGAGTGCTGTTCACTTCAATGGAGCACATGATAGAAATAATGGGGGCAGTGCCATGAGTCGTGTGCGCTTTCACGTGGATTTACAATTTTTTTCTGGAGAAAAGACAGAAAAAGCAACACCACGAAAAAGACAGAAGGCAAGAGAAGATGGACAAGTGGCAAAAAGCCAGGAAGTGGCCGCGGCACTTATCCTTTTGGTTATCTTTTTGTTTTTACTTTTTATGGGCAAAAGTATGGGTGAGCGTCTCTATCAGTTTTTTCAATCGTTTTTTAATAGTCACTTGCTAATGGAGCTGACAGAAGAAACGACGGAAACACTAATGATAGAGATGGCATATCAAGCGGCTATGCTTATATGGCCTATTTTCTTGATTGCTGTCGTTATTGGCTTTTTTGCCAATTATATTCAATTTGGTCTTCTATTTACTACGAAGCCTCTCGCATTCAAACTTGATAAACTTGACCCAATTAAAGGCGCGAAAAAAATTTTTTCCTTGCAGGCGCTTGTTAATCTTGTTAAATCGGTCCTTAAGGTAGCATTTATTGGAGCAGCGGTATGGCTGATATTATGGAACGGAAAAGATGATTTGCTGACGCTAGCAACGAAGTCCATTGGAGATATGCTGGCCGTTGTAGGGAAATTGACACTGCAAATGGGCTTTACCGTCGCCATCCTGCTTGTTATTATTGCTATTTTTGATTACATGTATCAGCGTTTCCAGCATGAGAAGCAGCTTCGTATGTCCAAGCAGGATATTAAGGATGAGTACAAGATGATGGAAGGCGATCCGCAAATTAAAGGGAAAATCAAGCAGAAGCAGCGTGAGATGGCGATGCATCGCATGATGCAGGAAGTACCGAATGCGGATGTGGTCATTACGAACCCGACGCACTTTGCGGTTGCCGTTAAATATGATGGTGAAACAATGCAAGCGCCTATGGTTATTGCTAAAGGACAGGATTTTATTGCATTAAAGATTAAGGAAATTGCCCGGGAAAATGAAATTATTACGGTAGAGAATAAACCGCTGGCACGTATGCTGTTTGCACAAGTAGAAATTGACCAGCAAATTCCAGAGGATTTGTTTCAGGCGGTAGCTGAAGTGCTAGCGTATGTGTATAAATTAAAAGGAAAAATTTAATCGATGAGTATGAAGGGGGGAAACAAATGAATCGTAAAGATCTGGTTATTATGGGATTTGTAATTTGTATTGTCATTATGCTCGTTATTCCCATGCCTAATCCCCTTCTTGACGTTCTTTTGATTATTAATATTTCGCTGTCGCTTACGATTTTGCTGGTAGCGATGAATACAAATGATCCTTCGCAGTTCTCGATTTTTCCGTCGTTACTTTTGATTACGACGCTGTTTCGCCTGGCATTGAACGTATCGTCAACGAGGAACATTCTGTCGCATGGAGAAGCGGGAAAAGTTATCGAGTCATTCGGTTCGTTTGTAATTGGCGGCAATGCGATTGTCGGCTTTGTCGTTTTCTTGATTTTGACATTAATTAACTTTTTGGTTATCACGAAAGGTTCGGAACGTGTGGCCGAGGTAGCTGCAAGGTTTGCGCTTGATGCCATGCCAGGAAAACAGATGGCAATTGATGCCGATTTGAACGCTGGAGCAATTTCTGACGCGGAAGCACAGCAACGCCGGAAGAAAATCAGTCAGGAATCTGAGTTCTTTGGCGCTATGGATGGTGCAACCAAGTTTGTAAAAGGGGACGCTATTGCGGGCATTGTTATTTTTATTATTAATATTATTGGCGGTCTCATTATCGGGATGGTTGTTCATGGAATGGGTTTCGCGGAAGCGGCCAAAACATTTACGTTACTATCCGTCGGTGACGGGCTCGTAAGCCAGGTACCGGCGCTTCTATTGTCTACGGCAACGGGACTTATCGTCACCCGTTCCGCTTCGGAAGATAATATCGGTGATGACCTTGTTAAACAAATGGCGGCATACCCTCGTCTTTTCTATGTTGTAGCGGGCACTGTTGCTTTGATGGGAATCTTTACGCCAATAGGCCCTCTTTCTACTTTTCCGGTTGCCGGGGTGCTTGCTTTTGGCGGTTTTAAATTACAGCAAACGATGAGAACAAAAGAAGTTGAACTTGAAACCTCACCTGAAGAAGCAGAGATGGAAGAAGTTCGCAGCCCGGAAAGTGTAGTCAGCCTGTTGCATATTGACCCCATCGAGTTTGAATTCGGCTACGGGCTTATTCCGCTAGCGGACGCAAATCAGGGGGGCGATCTTCTTGATCGGGTTATTATGATTCGCCGTCAGTGTGCAATCGAGCTTGGTATTGTTGTACCGGTTATTCGGATTCGCGATAACATCCAACTACGCCCAAATGAGTATGTAATTAAGATAAAAGGCAACCAGGTAGCACAAGGCGAGATTATGCTCGATCACTATTTGGCGATGAGCCCGGGGATAGATGATGAATCTGTTGTTGGTATTGATACAGTAGAACCTGCCTTTGGCCTTCCGGCTCTTTGGGTAACGGAAGAAGTAAAAGAACGAGCAGAAATGGCAGGATACACGGTAGTCGATCCGCCTTCAGTCGTAGCGACCCATTTGACCGAGATTATCAAACGGTATGCACATGAGCTACTCAACCGTCAGGAAACCAAATCGCTTATTGATAATGTTCGTGAAACATCCCCTGCTTTAGTAGAAGAATTAGTACCAAACGTATTGAGCGTCGGGGATATACAAAAAGTACTGCAAAAACTGCTCCGGGAGAAAATTTCGGTTCGCAATCTCCCTACTATCCTGGAAACGTTAGCCGACTATGGACCATACACGAAAGATACGGATTTGCTGGCCGAATATGTACGTCAGTCGCTATCAAGGCAGATTACGCTGCAGTTTGTAGCGCCAGGTGAGCCGCTCCAAGTCATTACAGCGGGACCAAGTCTTGAAAAAACAATTTCTGACTCGATTCAGCAGACGGAACAAGGTAATTATATGGCCATTGACCCGGACACGTCACAGCGGATTTTTGCCGCGCTTTCTGAACAGGTTAATCGTATGCTACAGATGGGGCAACAGCCGATTATTTTAACTTCGCCAGCCATTCGTATGTACATGCGTCAGTTGGTTGAAAGAATGATGCCGGAAATTCCTGTGCTGTCCTATAACGAATTGGAACCTGAGATTGAAATTCAAAGCGTAGGGGTGGTGAGCATCTAATGCGTGTAAAAAAGTATATCGTTGATTCCATGTCGGATGCCCTCCAACAGATTCGAACTGATTTAGGGAAGGACGCCATTATTTTAAATACAAAGCCCATCAAGACTGGTGGGTTTTTAGGCATGTTCCGCAAAAAGAAAATCGAAGTCATTGCCGCTATTGATCCGAATGAATCCAAAAAAACGGAACAAGCAAAAAACATACCAATGTCTCCAGCTCCACTTGGTTCTTCTTCCGTACAGCCTGTACCTATACCGAAAAAAGAGGAAGAAAGCACGGTTGCCTTCTCAAATGTTTTGCAGACAGTTGCACTGCAAACAGAGCCTGCACAACGAGTACCAAAAGAAGAGACGCAGAACGGCTCCGTTTCAAAAGAACTAGAAGAAATGCGGGGGATGCTGTGGAAGCTTATGATGGCAGATGATAAAAACACGTCATTGCCCGAAGCGTTTATTCCGTTACGTAAACGTCTGCAAAGCCAAGGAATAGAGGAAGACGTTCTCGCATCTCTATTTGAGAGAATGCTGAAAGAACTGTCTCCGGAAGAGATACAGGACAGTAAGAAGGTAATGCAAAAAGCAAAGAAAGTCATGATTACTATGCTGCAGGAAGCTTCCAAGAAGCACGGTTCGCTGCAAACGGATATATCGCTCGTAACCTTCATTGGACCGACCGGTGTCGGGAAGACGACTACGCTTGCTAAGCTCGCGGCGGAAAGTACATTGGCAAGGCAGAAGAAAGTCGGCATGATAACATCAGATACGTATCGGATTGCTGCCGTAGAGCAGTTAAAAACATACGCTAATATTTTAAATGTTCCACTGAAAATTGTGTATTCCGCTGAAGATCTTGTGCCTACCCTGGAGCGACTTACAGGGTGCGATATGATTTTCATGGATACTGCCGGGAGAAACTACCGTAACAAAGAGTATGTGGAGGAGATTAATAGATTGCTCCGTTCTCCATTGCCGAATGAGACTTTTCTCGTCTTGAGCATTACTGCAAAGCAGGAAGATTTGGAAGCCATTATAGAAAGTTTCAAGGATGTCCGAATCGACAAAGTAATTTTTACAAAAACGGACGAGACAAGAACGTACGGTTCGATTTTTAATTTGGTCATTAAATATAAACTTGCGCTTTCGTACATTACGACAGGACAAAATGTGCCTGATGATATTGAAACGGCTAATCCGGAAAAAGTGGCAGAGCTGATTCTAGGAGAGGTGCGCGGATGAACGATCAAGCACAGCGTCTAAGAGAAAAGCTCGGAAAACTGCCGGTACGGAATAATCGCTCGGACGAAAATGTTGGTAGGACAAAAGTCATTGCAGTTACAAGCGGAAAAGGCGGGGTAGGCAAATCGAATTTCTCATTGAATTTTGCGCTGTGTTTACAACAGAAAGGACAGCGTGTCGTGCTGTTCGATTTGGATGTGGGTTTTGCTAACATTGATGTGCTGATGGGTGTTTCCGCGAAAAAAAATATTGTTGATCTCATAGACAAGAGACTTTCAATCTGGGATATTATTGAAAAGGGGCCTAATGACCTAGAATTTATAGCAGGAGGCTCTGGACTGTCACAGATTTTTGAATTGGATGAGGTAAAAGTACATTATTTTTTTGAACAACTAGCCCAATTGCAAGGATATGCTGATACAATTATCTTAGACACCGGAGCTGGCATGTCTAAAGACATGCTCCGTTTTCTTCTCTCCGCTAATGAAGTCATACTGGTCACGACCCCTGAGCCTACTTCGTTAACAGATGCCTATGCATTGGTTAAAATGGCACACGGCCAAAAGCCTGACATACGAATTAACGTAGTAGTAAATCGTGTAACAAATGAAAAAGAAGGGAGAGTTACCGGTGAGAAGTTGCTGCTTGTTGCCCACAGGTTTCTAGATTTGCACATGAATATGCTTGGTTTCGTACATGACGATGCTCATGTGTCAAAAGCGGTGAAAAAGCAGTATCCTTTTTGTCTCGCTTATCCTACGAGCAAAGCGGCACATGACTTAAAAAGTTTGGTCAGCGCATATCTTTTACAAGGGAAGATGGAAGACAATGTTGGAATTAAAGGCTTTCTTTCACGTTTACGTACGTTTTGGAAATGAAGTGGGAAGGGGAAGAGCTAAGTGCAGCCTATTCGTGTAGTAGTCATTGATGATTCGGCATTTATGAGAAAGGTAATAGGCGATTTGCTTGAACAAGACCCTGGAATTCAAGTGGTAGCCAAAGGGAGAAATGGTTCGGAAGCAATGGGACTTATAAAAAAATGGTCGCCTGATGTTGTAACGCTAGATGTAGAAATGCCTGTTATGAACGGCTTGGAAGCATTGGAGACCATTATGAAAGAAGCTCCCCTTCCGGTCGTAATGCTGAGCAGTTTGACCAAACAAGGAGCGAACGAAACCATTCGTGCGCTTGAGATCGGTGCTGTTGATTTTATTCCCAAGCCCTCCGGAGCGATTTCACTTGACCTTCCGACTATAGGTACGGAAATTATACAAAAGGTGAAAGCGGCCGCACATATAAAAATGTCTCGTCTTCTTCAAATGGAAGAAAAGATGAAAAGTATTCGCAGTAATTGGGTTGGTGCCAGTAAAAGCCCTCTGTTCTATGCGGCAGCAGAGAAAAAAGCAATGAATGAAACGCGGAAAGAAGAGAGGGCAGACCGATCACTGCGAAAAGGAAAGATAGAAAATTTGATAGCAGTCGGGACTTCTACAGGGGGGCCTAAAGCGTTACAGGTCCTTCTTAAGGGATTGCCCCGAAATTTCAAAGGCAGCATGGTTATTGTGCAGCATATGCCGCCCGGTTTTACCAAATCATTAGCCCAGCGCCTCAACTCGCTGTGTGAGATTGAAGTAAGCGAAGCGGAAGATAATCAAGTGCTGCAAGAAGGGCATGCATATATTGCTCCGGGAAACTATCATATGGAAATCAAGCAGCGGGCAGACGGAGAGATATACATATCGCTGAATCAGGCGCAGCCTAGAGGAGGACATCGACCGTCCGTCGATACACTCTTCGAATCTATCACGCAAATTCGTCATCCCTCCAAGTATGCAATTATCATGACCGGGATGGGAAACGACGGAACGGCAGGTCTGAAAAAGTTAAAAGAGACAGGGGTTCGTTCCGTCATTGCGGAAGACGAATCTACATGCGTCGTATTTGGTATGCCAAGGGCTGCCATTCAGGCTGGAACAGTGGACATTATAGCACCGCTTCACGAAATCTCTATCCAGCTTATGCGTTACTTAAATTGCTAGGGAGGTGGATGATTTATGGAAATGAATCAGTATTTAGATATGTTTATTGAAGAGTCGAAGGAGCATATACAGGCTATCAACGATCATTTGCTTGTGCTTGAAAATGACCCTGAGAATGTGAATTTAATTAACGAAATCTTTCGCTCTGCCCATACCTTAAAAGGAATGGCAGCTACAATGGGGTTTGAGGACATGGCGGCGCTCACCCATGAGATGGAGAATGTATTGGATCAGGCCCGTAATCATAAGCTGGTTATCAATACCGATATTATGGATGTTATTTTCAAATGTGTAGACGTATTGGAAACGATGCTATATTCCATTGCAGGTGGTGGTGATGGGAAAGAGGATGTCTCTCATATCGTAGCCGCTCTAAAAGCGATCCTTAAAGGGGAGCTTCCTGTCTCCATCCGTCAGGAAGGCGCGTCGCAGTTCGAATCTGCTTCAGAGGCAGAGGCAGAGGCGGCAGCAACAGCCACAGCGGAAACGGTAGCAGATACGAAACCATATCAGCTTGATGAGTATGAATTTACGGTCATTGAGCAATCCATCCAATCCGGATACCATGCCTATTGGGTAAAAACATCCGTAAAGGACGATTGCGTGTTGAAAGCCGCACGTGCCTATATGGTATACGACAATCTTGAATCGTTCGGCGAAATTATTAAGACAACTCCTTCCGTGGAAGAACTGGAAGAAGAAAAGTTTGAAAAGTCGTTTGAAATCGTCCTAATTAGTAAAGAGACGGAAGATAAAATAGAAAAGGCGGTTATGAACGTTTCGGAAATCGAAGCAGTAGAAGTACAGGAGATTCAACCAAATGCCCAGCGTCCATCTGCCGTGCAACAGGAGGAGAAGCAGGCGGCAACTTCAGCTACCCCGACAAAGCAGGCAGAGACGAAAGGTGCCAAAGGAGAAAAAACAGCTGCGCAGGCACCGGTCGCCAAGAAAAACACGACCAGCAAAACGATTCGTGTCGATATTGAACGCCTTGATGTACTAATGAATTTGTTCAGCGAATTGGTTATCGATCGGGGGCGCCTGGAGCAGCTGGCTCGCGAATCCGGCCAGAGTGCGTTAATGGAGACGGTTGAGCATATGAGCCGCATTAGCGGAGATTTGCAGAATATCATCTTGACGATGCGCATGGTACCTGTAGAGCAGGTATTTAATCGTTTCCCGCGCATGGTACGTGATTTGGCGAAGGATTTAAACAAGAAGATTAATCTTGAAATTGTCGGGGCGGATACGGAGCTGGACCGGACGGTTATCGATGAAATCGGAGATCCGCTCGTTCACTTACTGCGCAATTCGCTAGACCATGGAGTAGAATCAGCAGAGGAACGCCGGGCAGCCGGAAAACCAGAAGAAGGTCTAGTACAGTTAAAAGCATATCATAGCGGAAACCATGTATTTATTGAAGTACGTGATGATGGTAAAGGAATTAACCGTGACAAGGTGCTTAAGAAAGCGTTGGAACGTGGCATTATAACAGAGCAAGCGGCAAGTTCCCTGTCGGATAAGCAAATCTATGAATTGCTGTTTGCTTCGGGTTTAAGTACAGCAGATCAAATCTCCGACGTATCCGGTCGTGGAGTCGGTCTCGACGTAGTGAAGACAAAAATCGAATCGCTCGGAGGCTCGTGCAGTGTCGACTCAAATCCTGGAGCGGGCACAACTTTTCTCATTCAGCTTCCGCTGACATTGTCGATTATTTCGGCCATGCTAGTGCAGGTGGAAGACGAGAAATTTGCCGTGCCACTTAGCTCTATCATTGAGACGGCTGTATTCTCGCCTGATGATATTATGCACGCGCATCAGCAAGACGTTATCGATTTCCGTGGACGTATTGTACCGCTCGTTTCTTTAAAGACGATTTTTAACATTCCGGATAGCGTAGAACATAAAGACAGTGATATTTCCGTGGTTATTGTCCGCAAGGGTGATAAAATGGCGGGTCTTGTTGTAGATTCCTTTATTGGTCAGCAAGAAATCGTACTGAAATCGCTAGGCAAGTATTTGACAAATGTATTTGCGATTTCAGGGGCTACGATTCTTGGCGATGGTCAGGTTGCACTTATTATAGATTGTAATGCGTTAATTAAATAAAGGAGGCAACAACCGTGTTAGATCATAAAGATATCGTAGAAGAAATTAAGGTTATTGTGTTTCGTTTGAAGGATGAAGAATATGGCGTAGAAGTCAATCAGGTAAAATCAATCGAACGGCTCGAACATATTACCCGTGTTCCGCGTACTCCCCAATTTATCAAAGGGGTTATTAATATGCGCGGTATTGTGACCCCGATTGTGGACTTGCGCCGTCGTTTTGGCATTGAGGAAGCTGCATATAACGAAACAACAAGGGTGATTATCGTCGCTATAGGGGAGATTGAGGTAGGCTTAATCGTTGATTCTGCAAATGACGTTATCGATATTCCGATAAACGCGATTGAGCCGCCACCGGAAGTCGTCGGAGGAATTGAAGCTGTCTATCTGCGAGGGGTTGCTAAATTAGACCGCCGTCTGCTTATTCTTCTCAACCTCAACAAAGTATTAAATACAGATGAAATTAAACAGTTGGAAAATATTGAGGCATAGACGATGAAGTTTGAACAATTTGATGATTTTCAACTTGATGTCCTGAGGGAAGTCGGAAATATTGGAGCGGGGAATGCAGCCACCGCTCTTTCCAAACTTATTTCCAAAGAAATCGATATGAAAGTTCCCCAGGTTAAAATTATTCCATTTGATGAAATTTCTGATGTCGTCGGCGGGGCAGAGTCGCTTGTCGTCTGCGTGTTTTTACGGATGCTCGGCGATATTCCAGGTAATATGTTTTTCATCATTTCTGTAGACTCGGCTAAAAATTTACTTGAAGAATTAATGGGAATGACAGCGCAGGATGCCGAGATTTTTAATGACATGGAATTATCGGCGCTTAATGAAATCGGCAATATACTAACAGGTTCTTATTTATCTTCACTGGCCGATTTTACAAAGCTGAACATGCAGCCTTCAGTACCGGCAGTTGCCATCGATATGGCAGGCGCGATTTTGTCTTATGGTTTGCTCGAATTTGGTCACAGTGGAGATTTTGCCCTTACGATTGATACCGCTTTTTTTCAAGGAAATGAGAAGATTTCAGGACACTTTTTCCTGATTCCCGATCCGGAAGCTTTATTGCAATTATTCCGTGCATTGGGAGTTCCGTTCGAATGAATGTTATTAAGGTAGGTATGGCGGATCTAAATATCGCAAAATCTCCTGACCGAATCCGGACGACAGGTTTGGGCTCCTGCGTCGGTGTTGTATTGTTTGACAACCAGAATAAAATAGGAGGGATGGCGCACGTAATGCTCCCGGATTCCTCGTTGAGCAAGGGAATACTGAATACTGCCAAGTATGCCAATACAGCGATTCCGAAGCTGATTGAAGATATGGAAAAAGCCGGTGCAAACCGTCGTAAGCTAACCGCAAAGCTTGCAGGTGGAGCGCAGATGTTTGCATTTTCCATCGCAAGCGATGCTATGCGGATTGGACCTCGAAATGTAGAGGCATGCAAGTTAGCATTAAATGAAGCTCGTATCCCAATTCTTGCCGAAGATACAGGAGGAAATTGCGGCCGGACTATCGAATTAGATAGTTGTACGGGCATCTTGAATATTCGGACAGTAAACCAAGGGGTAAAGGAATTGTAATATGTGGATAGGCTCAATTAAATGGAACCTTATTGTTGCGAGCATGGTTGGCATTTTCACGTTTGTATTTTCATTTGTAAATAATTTATTTTTAGGGAGCCTTTTGCGCTCTCTAGTTGCGTTTTTGCTATTCTTTTCGCTTATGTTTCTTTTTCGCTTTCTGGCAGGCAAAGTCATTGGCAGAGAGAATCGAAATATGTTTGCTTCCGAAGATAAAGGCCAGCATATTGACCTGGTAACGCCGGAAGAGTCCGCACAACGGCAGGGCCAAGAAGGGGGAAAAAAAGGAGAGCAACCGCCATCTGCGGATTTTTCGCAATTCACCCCTTCAGATTTTCCTCATATTGCGCGCGACGGTAAGGATCACATCGACCCGGAAGAAGTCGCGCGGGCTCTGCGTGTATTCTCTAATGAATAGAAGGGAGTGGGCGTACGATGGCGCGGAAACCAAAAAAGCAAATTGATATAGAGAAATGGAAACGCTGGCGGGAAGAAGGAGACCGGCAATCTGAGATCGGATTGATTGAACAATATTTGCCTCTTGTTAATTATGTTGCGAATCGATTGGCAATTGGGCTGCCTGATACGGTAGATAAAGATGATTTAATTAGCTTTGGAAGATTGGGTTTGCTGGATGCCTTGAAAAAATTTGATTACACCCGGGGTCTTCAATTTGAAACGTATGGAATGTGGAGGATTCGGGGCGCGATGATTGATGGCTTACGTGAAAACGATGTGCTTCCTCGTTCCATTCGTGACAAAGCGAAAAAAATCGAAGAGGCGTATATGCAGCTCGAACAGCAAAACTTGCGTGCAGCTACAGACGAAGAAGTAAGCAGACATCTCAATATTTCGGTAGCCGAATTAAATCAGACGATGCAGGATGTAGCGTTTGCTTCTGTATTCTCTCTTGATGAGCCTATTCAAGATGATGAAGACCAGAAGCACTCTCGCCAGGCGGTTATTACAGATGAGCACGCCGAAAGGCCAGAGAACGCGTTGCATAAAGATCAGCAGAAACAAATTCTCGCAGAGGCAATAGAACGTCTTCCTCCGAAAGAAAGAACCATTGTATCACTATTTTATTACGAGGAATGTTCGCTAACTGAAATCGCTGAAATCATGGGTCTATCGGCTTCACGTATTTCACAGCTTCATTCCAAAGCGATTTTTCGCATGCGGGGGTCATTGCAACGTGCAAAAGATTACTTATTAAATGAGTAAAATGGGAAAAGAGGGTTGCATATGGAGGGATCCGAACACAAAGTGGAGCAGGATGCTCCAAAGAAGACGCTAACCGATATGGTAAGAATTCGGATCACCAAAGATAAAATGCAGGCGACAATGGAGTTAGTGCTTGACGAAGAGATTCTCTTTACATATGAAGAACTTTTGCATATTGTAAACGAGAATCGAGTAACCTTTGGAATTGATGAAGAGATGCTTCGTCAAGTGGCGGCGAGTCCGTATCTATTTATAAATGAAACGCTTGTAATTGCAAAGGGAGTTCCTTCTGTACCGGGACAGGATGGGCGCATTGAGTTAGTGGTGCGGCCTTCCGAAAAAAAAGGGCCGCAGGAACGGGAAGATGGAAGTGTGGATTACTATGAGGTCCTCCACTTGCTCAATGTGGTCAAAGGACAATTGTTGGCTAAGAAAATTCCTCCTATTAAGGGAGAGCCGGGAACGAATGTAAGCGGGGAGACCGTGCCGGCGAAAGAGGGCAAAGAAGCACGCTTCCAAATTGGGAAAAATGTATTGCTGGATCAAGAGAAGAACAATGCATACGCTGTGACAGATGGCCAGCTTTCCATTACGGAAAGAGGAAGAATTAACGTGCTGTCTGTTTTCGAAGTAAAAGGTGATGTCGATTTTAGTGTAGGCAATATCGATTTCATTGGAAATGTCGTTATACATGGCAACGTGCACCCCGGCTTCACAATTAAAGCAGGTGGAGACATTAAAATTGCGGGCAGTGTAGAAAGTGCAACTCTTGAAGCTCAAGGCTCGATTGAGATAAGAGGCGGTGTACTCGGCCAATTTAAAGGCAGCGTACATGCCGGCACGGATGTAAAAACGGGCTTTATTCAAAATGCGACAGTGAAAGCGGAAAACGACGTCGTTGTTTCGCAAGTCATTATGCACAGCAACGTTAGTGCGGGGCGAGATGTAATTTGTAAAGCTACAAAAGGGCTCATTGTTGGAGGGACGGTGCAAGCCGGAGAGAAAGTAATAGCTAAGATTATCGGCAATATGACAAATACCCCTACCAATATCGAAGTAGGAGTGAATCCGCAGCTTCGTACAGAAATGCACACTCTCAAAAAAGAAATAAAGGAGTTTGCTGAGTCCATTCACAAATCAGATCAGGGGCTCCGGTTCATCGATCAGTTAGCTGTGCAGGGTAAACTTACTCCCGACAAGCGGGCGATGCAGATTAAATTTACTAATGCTAAGCTATTAGCAGAGAAGAAATACGTGCAGGCAAAACAAAGAATGCAAGAAATCGAAGAGAAGCTAAGTGGGATGGATAAGGTCCGTGTTGAATGTTGGAACGTGATGTACAGTGGTGTCAAGCTCGCATTTGGAAACGAAATCCGCTTCATTAAAGAAAACCATAGCCGTTCAGCGTTCATTCTCGGAGAAGACGGTCAAATCACTTCAACGCTGCTGTAAAGTAAAAGGAAAGGGTGGCCTATATGACATTGCGCGCTCTTGAATTACAAATTGCTATTCCACGCATGCAGGATATGGGGAAAATACAGGAGCAACTACAACAAAGACCCCAGCAGGAACAAGCGGGATTGGCCCTTGAACAGCAGGAAAAAGATGAGGTAAACCGAACCCGTATAGCTAAGGCGGAAGAGAGTCCACAAAGCCAAATTAACCAGGATGAAAAAGAACAATCAGGCGAGCAGGGTGCAGACCCGAAAAAGCGGCGACAGAAAAAATCGCCGTTAGCTGAATCAGAAACACACAATCTACATCCGTATAAAGGGCATAGCCTGGACATTTCATTATAATACGACAAACAGTGGAACAGTTGGTGAAAGTACATGATGACAGACATTTGGCTTTCGGCTCTTACCATTATTGTTTTATTGTTGGCACTGCGTCTTTTGAAAAGTGGCAATGGCAAACAGATAGAGCAAGAGGAAAGCGCTGAAGGTAAATTTCACACGCTGATAACAGAATTCGAACGAGAGAACAGCGAGCTGGTACGTTCCATTGCCCAGGTTAAGCGTATGACCGATACTCAGCTTACCGGTGTGAAAGAAGAGCTGGCCAGCTTGCAGCGGCAAGTGGGGGAGCTGATGCGGCAGAAAGAAGAGTTATTGGAAAACATAGAACAGTTGCAAAGCTCCATCGGCGAATTTTCCAAAACAACAACAACATCTACTGTTGCCCCCCTTCCCCAATTCCTAAAAGATGAATACAAAGACATCCCTCAATTATACGCACAAGGGATGTCTTCGCTTGAGATTGCCCGTAAACTTGGCATGGGAGACGGGGAAGTAAAGATAGTTATCCAGATGCTAAAAAAGCAAGGATTTCTTGCAGCAGAATAAATTTTGGTCACACAGTAAAAAATGATATTTGTTTGTTGCATTTTTTTTACACCTATGGTATATTTACAAACGGTGTAAAAATACACACGTTCTTCAATTCGGATGAAGGTGCTTGCGTACGAGTTGCGAAGTCTCATTCGGAGATGCGAAGGGCGGAGGCTTTACAAAAAAACCATTTTAGAGGAGGTGTCGTTGAAGATGGCAGTGATTTCTATGAAACAATTGCTGGAAGCAGGTGTACACTTTGGTCACCAGACTCGTCGCTGGAATCCGAAGATGTCCCGCTATATCTTCACCGAACGTAACGGAATTTACATTATTGATTTGCAAAAAACCGTGAAAAAAGTAGAGGAAGCGTACAACTTTGTTCGCGAAGTAGCTGCTTCCGGCGGTAAAATCCTGTTTGTAGGAACGAAAAAACAGGCGCAAGAGTCTGTGTCCGAAGAGGCACAACGCTGCGGTATGCACTTCATCAATCAACGCTGGTTGGGTGGTACGTTGACGAACTTCTCAACCATTCAAAAACGTGTAGCTCGTCTTCATCAATTGAATGCAATGGAGAATGATGGTACATTCGAACTTCTTCCGAAAAAAGAAGTTATCTTGCTTCGCAAAGAAAAGGATCGCCTGGAGAAATTCCTTGGCGGTATTAGCAGCATGAAAGAACTTCCGGACGCGATTTTCGTTATCGATCCTCGCAAAGAGCGTATCGCTGTTGCGGAAGCTCGTAAGCTTGGTATTCCGATCGTAGGTATCGTTGATACAAACTGCGATCCGGATGAAATCGATTATGTTATTCCAGGTAACGATGATGCCATCCGTGCTGTTAAATTGTTGACAGCAAAAATGGCGGATGCGGTTCTCGAAGCAAACCAAGGTTCTGGTGAAGAGGTCGCAGCTACCGTATAAGCTCCGCAAGTACTGTAAGGGTGGGTGAAGGGTGTAACCTTTCCCGCCCTTTTGTTACAGTAAATGAGGATAAAAATGCTTATTATTTTACACATAATAAACATGTAGGAGGATTTTCTCATGGCAATTAGTGCAAGCATGGTAAAAGAACTGCGTGAAAGAACAGGCGCAGGCATGATGGATTGTAAAAAAGCGCTGCAAGAGGCAGATGGAGACATGGAAAAAGCAGTCGACATTCTCCGCGAAAAAGGCATCGCGAAGGCTGCGAAAAAATCAGATCGTGTTGCTGCGGAAGGTCTTACTTCTGTTGAGACACAAGGAAACGTTGGCGTTATCGTTGAAGTGAACTCCGAAACGGACTTCGTAGCTAAAAACGAAAACTTTCAAAGCTTCGTAAAAGAAATCTCCGAACATCTGCTGAGTCAACGTCCGGCAAATGTAGAAGAAGCGCTCGGACAGGCTTTTAAAGGCGCAGGCGCATCACTGCAAGAAGTGCTCAATGAGAAAATCTCAACTATTGGCGAAAACATGAATATCCGCCGTTTTGAAATTCTTGAAAAAGCGGATGGTAACCTGTTTGGCCATTACCTGCACATGGGTGGACGCATCGGCGTACTGATTGAACTTGCTAACACAACGAATGAAGAGTTGGCAAGAGATCTGGCTATGCAAATCGCCGCTGCAAAACCAACTTACGTAAAACGTGATGAAGTCGATGCAAGTGAGCTTGACAGAGAACGCGAAGTTCTGACTGCACAAGCATTGAATGAAGGCAAGCCAGAGAACATTGTACAAAAAATGGTGGAAGGCCGCCTGAATAAATATTATGAAGAAGTTTGCCTGGTTGAGCAAACATTCGTAAAAGACTCTGATAAAAAAGTAAAAGACTTGCTGAAGGCCAACAATACAGATGTTGTTCGCTTTGTTCGCTATGAAGTAGGCGAAGGCATTGAGAAAAAAGCCGACAACTTTGTTGAAGAAGTAATGGCACAAACAAAAAAACAATAATGCCGGAAGACGAATAGGGAACACAGCGTGTTCCCTATTTTATAAAGCAGAACTTTCATCAGTGGAGAATTTTTATCCCTTACTGATGATTAGTTGTACTTATCGGGGTCTTAGGGGCAGTTATCCTCACGTAGTGCATGTGAAGTGGGGACATTACTGCCCATTGGGCCGAGATAAAGTGAGGAAATATGCAGGAAGTCTTCCCCGCAGTAGCGAACAATTTTATAGAGGATTGGAGTTGTTTTTCAATGCCACTTCCCGCGTACAAGCGAGTTGTATTAAAATTAAGCGGAGAGGCGCTTGCCGGAAATGTCGGATACGGTATCGATTCCGATGTTATTACGTCGATTTCTAAGCAGATTAAAGAAATTGTGGAGTTGGGTGTGCAAGTTGCTATTGTTGTCGGTGGCGGTAATATTTGGCGCGGTTTAGCTGGAAGCGCAAAAGGAATCGATCGCACCACAGCCGACTATATGGGCATGCTGGCTACCGTGATGAACAGCTTGGCACTACAGGATGGACTGGAGCGTGCTGGCGTTCCGACTCGAGTGCAAACCTCGATTGAAATGCGGCAAGTTGCCGAACCGTACATAAGAAGAAAAGCCGTTCGTCATCTGGAGAAGAATCGGGTCGTGATTTTTGCGGCAGGTACGGGAAATCCGTATTTCTCCACTGATACGACGGCAGCGCTCCGCGCGGCAGAGATTGAAGCTGAAGTTATTCTGATGGCGAAGAACAAAGTGGATGGCGTATATTCCGCCGATCCTGCCATTGATCCTAACGCTGAGAAGTATGATAACCTCACATATTTGGAAGTGCTGAACAAAGGATTGGGCGTTATGGATTCCACTGCTTCAAGTCTTTGTATGGATAATCATCTTCCACTCCTTGTTTTCTCAATTATGGAAGAGGGAAATATTAAACGAGCCATTATGGGCGAAAAAATTGGTACGATTGTGAAAGGAGAATAATAACGATGCCACAGCAAGTGTTAAAAGAAGCTGAAGAAAGAATGGATAAGGCCATCGCTTCTTTAAAGCGAGAGCTAAGCACCCTGCGCGCCGGCAGAGCGACTCCTTCTCTACTGGATAGAGTAACGGTAGACTATTATGGGTCGCCGACGCCTGTAAATCAGGTAGCCAATATCAGTACCCCAGAACCGCGTCTTATCGTCATTCAACCGTGGGAGAAAACGATGCTTGGACCGATTGAAAAAGCAATTCTGAAGTCTGATCTAGGCCTAACACCAACCAATGACGGAAATGTCATCCGTATTGCTATCCCTGCGCTGACAGAACAGCGACGTATGGAGCTTGTAAAGCTGGCGAAAAAATCAGGTGAAGAAGCGAAAGTTGCTGTTCGTAATATTCGTCGTGATGCCAATGATTCAATTAAGAAATTAGAGAAGAATGGCGATATTACGGAAGATGATATGAAGCACCATCAGGATCTGGTACAGAAAGCAACTGATAAGCATGTAAACCTTGTGGACCAGGTTGTTTCTGATAAAGAAAAAGAAATCATGGAAGTGTAATAAAAGGCCCCCTCGTAGGTGAGGGGGTTTATGATATATTTGAGTACGGGGGAACGTACGTATGCTTGATAAACTAACCAGGTGGATGCAAAGAAATGAAGATGATTCATCGCTGCATGAGTATGAACTGGACACAAGCAACATTCCGAAACATGTAGCCATCATTATGGACGGGAACGGCCGATGGGCGAAGAAGCGGGCACTGCCGCGTGTGGCAGGTCACCGGGCTGGAATGAAGACAGTGAAAGAGATTACGAAAACGGCAGATGAAATCGGCGTGGAAGTTTTGACATTGTACGCTTTTTCCACTGAGAACTGGAAGCGTCCGGCCGATGAAGTAGAGTATCTGATGCGTCTGCCACAAGAATATCTGGCAAGTGAATTGGAAGAGTTAATCGAACGTAACGTACAGGTACGTATGGTCGGATATGAAAAGGATTTACCTGATTATACGCTAAAAGCTGTTATAGATGCCCGAGAGAAAACCCGACAGAATACAGGACTCATTCTTAACTTTGCACTTAATTATGGAAGTCGTGCGGAGATGATTGCTGCAGTTAAGCAAATTGCGCAGGAAGTTAGAGACGGACAGCTCGATACGGAGCAAATCAGTGAAGAAATATTCAGTTCCCACCTAACTACAAGTGGACTTCCAGATCCTGATTTATTGATCCGTACGAGTGGTGAGCTTCGGCTAAGCAACTTCATGCTTTGGCAATTGGCTTACAGTGAGCTGTGGTTCAGTGATGTATACTGGCCGGATTTTTCCCGAGAACATTTCTATGAAGCAATTAAAGCATACCAGCAGCGAAACAGACGATATGGAGCGCTTACCTAGTGAAGTGCCCCGCTAAGAGGTGGAACGCTTGAAAACACGGGTGATTACGGGAATTTTGTGGGGGGCCGGCTTTCTCCTCGTTGTTTATTTAGGAGGCATCTGGTACACTGCCCTTGTTTTTTTTCTTGCTACGCTTGCTTATTATGAATTAATTCGGATGAATCATATCCGGCTGATGGACTGGCATGGACTGACCGGGCTTGTTTTCTTATGGCTTTTGCTATTCCCCAACTTGGTGTGGGAAGGAAACATGCTGAGAGGCGATGCCGTATTTTTGTTTGTTCTGCTTTTGCTGTTTATTACCGTAGCCTCTAAAAACCGGGTCGAATACCAACATATTGCTTATCTTTTGTTCAGCTCGTTTTATCTTGGCTTCGGCTTTCATTTCATGAATGAGACGCGAATTGTAAACGGGCTTGCCATTACGCTGGCAATTGTATTTAGTACATGGGCGACCGATACCGGAGCGTATTTCGTAGGGAAAGCGCGCGGCAAAACAAAATTGTGGCCTGCAATCAGTCCAAATAAGACGATTGAAGGCTCACTTGGTGGCGTTTTTTTGGCGGTCGTTACCATGATTTTATTTTCATTTATTACCGATTCACTTACGATCTCGCAAGCATTGCTAATCGGACTTGTCATCTCGGTGAGTGGACAAATTGGCGATTTGATGGAATCCGCAATTAAACGCACGTTAAATGTAAAAGATTCAGGCTCTATTTTACCGGGTCATGGTGGCGTGCTTGACAGGCTGGATAGCCTTATTGTTGTTTTTCCCGTTCTGCATTTGCTTCAGTTGTTATAAAATGAGAAGAAAAGGCATAGGTTGACCGTCCATTAGGAGGAAATATGAGAAAAATAGCCATCCTAGGTTCTACTGGATCGATAGGAACGCAGGCGCTTGACGTAATTCGGCAGCATCCTGAGCAGTTTTCGGTTGTCGCGCTTGCGGCCGGAAGGAATATTGACTTATTGACCGAACAGGCGCATGAATTTCAGCCGCAGCTTGTGTCGGTAGCAACGAAAGAACTGGCTGAAAAAATTCAACATCAATTACCTTCAAATACGAAAGCAGTTTGGGGAGAAGAAGGCGCACTTGCTGCAGCGACGCATCCCGATGCTGTTTTCGTCATTTCCGCCATGGTAGGCAGTGCGGGGCTTTTGCCTACACTTGCGGCCATTGAAGCAAGGAAAGAGATTGGTTTAGCCAACAAAGAAACACTTGTAACGGCTGGCCATATTGTAATGCGAAAAGCGAAAGAACATGACGTTTCTGTCATACCGATAGATAGTGAGCATTCCGCCATCTTCCAATGCTTGCAGGGAGAAGATAGGTCAGCTATACGCCGGCTTATCCTAACCGCATCCGGCGGTTCATTCCGGGATTTGACACGGGAGCAATTGGCGGATGTAACGGTCAAAGAGGCCCTGGCCCATCCGAATTGGAGCATGGGGGCTAAAGTTACGATTGATTCGGCTACAATGATGAATAAGGGTCTCGAAGTCATTGAGGCTCATTGGTTATTCGATTTGCCGTATAATAAAATTGATACGATTCTTCATAAGGAAAGCATTATCCACTCTATGGTGGAATTTACAGATCGGGCGGTAATGGCCCAGTTGGGCACCCCTGATATGCGCATTCCTATTCAGTATGCAATGACCTATCCGAAACGGATTCCACTGGAAACGGAGCCGCTTGATTTAATGAAAGTTTCCCAGCTTCATTTTACGGCTTTAGATTTTGACCGTTACCCATGTCTTGCTTTTGCCTATGAAGCAGGCCAAAAAGGCGGAACGATGCCGACCGTTTTAAACGGAGCTAATGAAGTGGCAGTCGCACGCTTTTTGCAGGGTGACATTCCGTTCCTGGCGATCGAGGATACGATCGCGCATGCGATGGCGAAGCATGAGGTTATGGAAAATCCGGGACTGGAGGATATTTTCGAGGCGGACCGGTGGGCACGTCAAATAGCGGAAAAGTATCAACCGGCCTGATAAAAAGGCCAAACAATCAGGAAAGGTGGAACCCCGTTGTTAAAGGTTTTAGCCATTGTTCTTGTGTTTGGATTGTTAGTCTTTATCCACGAATTGGGGCATCTTTTGCTGGCCAAGCGTGCTGGTATCTTGTGCCGTGAATTCGCCATTGGTATGGGTCCGAAGCTGTTTTCATTTATCAAAGGGGAAACGCGTTATACGCTTCGCTTGTTGCCGATCGGGGGATTCGTCCGCATGGCGGGGGAAGATCCGGAAGTTGTTGAGATTCATCGTGGACAAGATGTGGGGCTTCTTCTTGATAAAGAAGGTAGGGCAACGCATATCATTTTGACGAATATCCGTAATTATCCAGAAGCGACGATAGTTACAGTAGAAGAGACGGACTTTGAGCACCATTTGTTTATTCGCGGAGTCGAGGATGGAGAAGAGGTTCGCTATCCGGTTCATCCACAAGCGATGATGGTGCATAATAACCAGGAAACGCAAATTGCTCCGTATGATCGCCAGTTCGGTAGCAAGACGGTAGGACAACGTGCCGCCGCTATTTTTGCCGGACCGCTCGCGAACTTTTTGCTTGCGTTTGTACTGTTGACTATTATGGGATTGGCGTATGGCGTGCCGAGCGATAAGCCGATGATTGGGCAAACCATTCCGAACCAGGCAGCGGCCAAAGCTGGATTGCAGCAGGGAGATAAAGTGTTATCCATCGAAGGCAAACCGATGAGTACATGGAAAGATATTGTGCAAGCGGTCAGCACTTCACCAGGCAAAGAGCTTTCGTTTATTATCGAACGTGGCGGCGAGCAATTCTCTCTTCCGGTAACGCCGACAAAAGAAGTCCAGAAGCAGGGACAGCAAGAAATTCAAGTCGGCAAAATCGGCGTGTATTCGCCGACGTCCAAATCCTTCATCGGTGCGGCTAAATACGGTGCGGTTACCACATATGAGTTTTCAAAGCTCATTTATGAGATGCTTGGCAAGCTGTTTACAGGACAGGTTCCGGTCGAGGAACTATCTGGCCCGGTCGGTATCTTTAACTATACGTACAAAGCTGCAGAGAATGGGCTCGTTGTACTCATTCAATGGGCAGCAGCGCTGAGCGTAAACCTGGGGATTATGAATTTGCTTCCATTGCCTGCACTTGATGGCGGACGTCTTGTTTTCATCGGGCTTGAAGCATTGCGGGGACGTCCAATCGACCCGCAGAAAGAAGGGATGGTCCATTTTCTGGGTTTTGCATTCTTGATGGTGCTTATCCTTGTTGTAACGTGGAATGACATCCAACGATTCTTCTAATCAAATGCTTGATAGGCAACTGCAAAGTTAAGAGAGGAAGAGGTATGAGAAACTTCTGCCTCTTTCTTTTCTTCCTCTAGTTTTCCTATCTTGCATCACCAAACATAAGTCGAAATATCAAGTGTTATTTATAAAGATATCAAATCACATGTGTATTAGGAGGTAGAGTGTTGTGAAGCAGTCTAAACTATTTCTTCCGACGTTGCGGGAAGTTCCTGCAGAGGCGGAGATTATCAGCCATCAGCTAATGGTACGGGCAGGATTAATGCGCCAACTCGTATCTGGAGTGTATACATATTTGCCGCTGGGCTACCGTGTTCTGCGTAAGGTGCAACAAATCGTGCGTGAGGAAATGGACCGCGCCGATGCGCAAGAAATCTCGATGCCGGCCATTCAGCCAGCTGAGCTGTGGCAGGAGACCGGACGTTGGGATGCGTATGGTCCGGAATTGATGCGTTTGAAAGATCGCCATAACCGAGATTTTGTACTGGGTCCGACACATGAAGAAGTAGTAACCAGCCTTGTTCGCGATAATCTAAATACATACAAGAAGCTGCCAATTAACTTGTATCAAATCCAGACGAAGTATCGCGATGAAGTACGCCCTCGTTTCGGGGTTATACGTTCGCGTGAGTTTATAATGAAGGATGCATACAGCTTCGATACGACCCGTGAAGGACTGGACAAGAGCTATGACAGCATGTATGACGCCTACACGCGCATCTTTACGCGTACAGGGTTAACCTTCCGTGCAGTTGAAGCGGATGCAGGAGCCATCGGTGGTAAAGGAACACACGAGTTCATGGCTCTCTCTGAAATCGGAGAGGATACGATCGCTTATTGCACATCTTGTGACTATGCAGCAAACCTGGAAAAGGCGGAAGTGGTCTACAAGCCTGCAGCAGAAGAATCTACTTCTCAAATAGAAATGGAAAAAGTGTCGACACCAGATGTGAAAACGATTGAACAGTTAATGAATCACTTCGATATGGAAGCACGTCAAATGATTAAAGCGCTCGTTTTTAAAGCCGATGATCGTTTTGTTGTCGCGCTTATACGCGGTGATCATGAGTTGAACGACATAAAACTTAAAAACATCGTCGATGCTAATGTGCTTACCATGGCTACGGAAGCGGAGATGAGCAAGCTTGGCGTACCTGTCGGCTTCGTCGGTCCTATTAATCTGCCGGATGATATTAAGGTGTATGCTGATTCCGCTGTACGGGACATGAAGATAGCGGTAACCGGAGCTAACGAGAAAGACTACCATTATAAAAATGTGGTACCGGAACGCGACTTTACTGTTACAGCTTATACTGATTTACGCAACATTATTGAAGGTGATGAATGCCCTCGCTGCGGTGGCCATATTGCATTTGCACGGGGAATTGAAGTCGGACACGTATTCAAACTGGGGACACGCTATAGTGAAAAGATGGGCGCGAAATTCCTCGACGAGAATGGCAGAGAGCAGCCAATGATTATGGGCTGCTACGGTATTGGTATCTCCCGTACAGTAGCTGCCTGCGTCGAACAGAACAATGACGAGAACGGCATTATCTGGCCCTGGTCGTTGGCACCTTTCCATATTCATGTTGTACCGGTTAACGTGAAAAATGACGAGCAGAAACAGCTGGCAGAATCTCTCTATGAAAAACTGCAAAACGAAGGGTTTGAGGTATTGTTGGACGACCGCCCAGAACGAGCGGGCGTAAAGTTCAAAGATGCTGATTTAATCGGGCTTCCGATCCGAATTACAGTCGGAGGCAAAGCAGGAGAAGGGCTTGTAGAATGCAAAGTTCGCAAGACGGGTGAAAGTAAGGATATACATATTGATGAGCTAATGACTTATGTCAAAGAATTGGCGGATTCATTACAATAAGTGTATCTATATAACGCCTGATTTTTTGATGTAAATGAAGAGGTGGGGAAAAATGACGAGCAGGAGCAAGACGATTCTTGTCTGCTGGCGGCGTATATTCCTACCTCTCTTCTGTTTCTACTTCGTCTATCACTCGTATACTGAATGACTACGTACACTCTATTATATGAGGAGAGGGTTACTTACATGGAAAACGACACTGCGAAGCAAGAACGCTTTGGACTTTTGCTTCAGCAATTGGCTATTCCACCCGAATTTGTTGAAAAGTATTTTTCCGACGGTCTCATTGAGAAAGTGGAAGTCTACCGTCAGGAGAAACGCTGGCATTTCTATTTGCAACTTCCCGAACTGCTACCACTGAACGTATACCAAGCATTTCATGCCAAGCTGGTACAGGCGTTTCAAAATATTGCTTCGGTTGATTGTAATATGAGATATGTCCACCCTGTCCAAATGCCAGGGTTCGTAAAAGAATATTGGCCACTCATCGTAGAAAAAGTGTCGCCGCACATCAACTCGACAGCAACATATTTGAAGAACGCTACATACGAAATAGCGGATAATCGTTTGCAGCTCGGTGTGCTTGATACATTCGCCGTCGAAAAAATGAAGCAGCGTCAAGTAGATGAATGGATAAACCGTACGATGAAGCAACTGTGCGGCGATTCTCTGCCGATTGTTTATCATGTAGCACAAAACGAAGAAAAGTATCAGCAATTCGTTGAGCAACGGGAAGAAGAAGATCGCAGCCGTGCTATGGAAGCACTACTGGAAAAACAGAAAGAAAAAGAGAAAGTTGAAGCGAATAAAGAAGCGGCCGCTTCGATGGAAGTATTGCAGCTCGGTTATGACATTAAGGATGATTCCGTCTCAATTTGCGACATTCAGGAAGAAATGGGCCGCACTTGTATTGAAGGGCTTGTATTCGGTGCAGAAGTACGTGAGCTGCGCAGTGGTCGGACGTTATGCACCTTCAATATTACAGATTATACGGATTCGCTGCAGGTAAAAATCTTTGCGCGTGACAAAGATGATGTACCGAAACTTGCGGCTATTAAGAACGGCATTTGGCTCCGCGTACGCGGACCAATCCAGGAAGATACGTTTGCGCGCGAGTTGGTCATGATGGCGAAGGACTTGATTCAAATCAAGCCATCGGCATCCCGTATGGATGATGCGGAAGAAAAACGGGTGGAATTTCATTGCCATACGAATATGAGTGCCATGGACGGTATCGCCTCCGCCGAGCGTTTAATCAAACAGGCTGCCGAATGGGGTCATAAGGCGATCGCTATTACAGATCATGCCGTAGCACAAGCATTTCCTGAAGCATTTTCCGCTGCAAAAAAACACGGCATCAAGATACTATACGGTATGGAAGCAAATGTTGTGTCCGATTCGACCGTTATTGTACATCAGTCACAGGAACGTATGCTGGCTGATGATACGTATGTGGTTTTTGACGTAGAGACAACCGGACTATCTGTCGTGAATAATACGATTATCGAGCTTGCGGGCGTTAAGATGAAAAACGGTGAAATTATCGGCAAGTACGAATCATTCGTCAATCCACATGAACCTATCCCGCTTAATATTCAGCAATTAACCAGTATTACGGACGATATGGTAAAAGACGCGCCGGAACTTGATCAAGTCATCCGCGAATTTGTTGAATTTGTTGGTGATGCAGTGCTTGTAGCACATAATGCCAAGTTCGATATGGGCTTTTTGCAAGCGAGTTGTAAGCAAAGCGGCCTTCCACCGGTACCAAATCCGTTCCTGGATACGCTGGAGCTGGCACGCTTCCTCTATCCAGGCATGCGCAATCATCGATTGAATACGCTGGCATCCAAGTTTAATGTGAGCCTGGAGAATCATCACCGTGCAGTTGACGACTCTGAAGCGACAGGGTATATCTTCTTCTTTATGTTAAAAGAAGTACTGGAACAGGACATCATAAATCTCAATGATTTAAATAATCATGTAGGATTGGATTTGCAGAACTCGCGCCCGTTTCACTGCAATATTTATGCGTTAAATGAAATTGGAAAGAAAAATCTTTATAAACTTATTTCGTTGTCTCATACGGAATATTTGTACAAAACACCACGCATTCCACGGGCGCAAATTCAAAAGCATCGGGAGGGCTTGCTCATCAGCTCAGGCTGTGAAAAAGGTGAGTTATTTGAAACGGTACTTAATAAAAGTCCAGAAGAGGCTGAAGAAGTAGCTCGGTTCTATGATGTACTGGAAATTCAACCGATCGAAATTAATCGCCACTTGGTGGAGAAGCAATTAGTCGCGAACGAAGCAGCACTTATGGATGCGAACCGCAAAATTGTGGAGCTTGGCGAGAAGCTTAATCTTCCAGTCATTGCAACAGGCAATGTGCATTATGTTCATCCGTATGAAAAAGACTATCGTACGATTTTGATTCACGGTATTACCGGTTTTAGCCCGCTTAAAGATCAATACAAGCCGGATGCGCATTTGCGCACGACGGATGAGATGCTAGAAGAATTCAAATATCTGGGCGAGGAGAAAGCGAAGGAAGTCGTCATAACAAATCCAAACATGCTGGCGGATCAGTTTGAAGAACTCGAAATCATTCCGAAAGATTTGTATACGCCGAAAATCGAAGGTGCAGACGAAGAAATCCGTTCGATGAGCTATAACAAAGCGAAAGAGCTATATGGTGAACCGTTGCCGGAAATCGTAGAGAAAAGATTAGAAAAAGAGCTTAACAGCATTATTACGCACGGCTTTGCGGTTATTTACCTCATCTCACACAAGCTCGTGAAGAAGTCAATCGATGATGGTTATCTTGTGGGCAGCCGGGGTTCTGTCGGTTCATCCTTTGTCGCCACGATGACGGAAATTACCGAGGTGAATCCGCTACCGCCACATTACCGTTGCCCGGAGTGCAAGCATAGCGAATGGTTTACTAAAGGGGAATATGGCTCCGGTTTTGACTTGCCTAGGAAAAATTGCCCCACCTGCGACATTCCGATGACAGGCGATGGACATGATATTCCGTTTGAGACGTTCCTTGGTTTTAAAGGGGATAAAGTTCCTGACATTGACTTAAACTTCTCGGGGGAATATCAACCGCATGCGCATAACTATACGAAAGTGTTGTTCGGTGAAGAGTATGTGTATCGCGCAGGAACGATTGGTACAGTAGCGGAGAAAACAGCATATGGGTTTGTGCGTAAATATGGGGAGGAAAAGGGGAAAACCTGGCGTAATGCGGAAATGAGTCGACTCGCCACAGGATGCTCCGGAGTTAAGCGGACGACGGGACAGCATCCTGGCGGAATTATTGTTGTTCCGGATTATATGGAAATCTACGATTTTTGTCCGATTCAATATCCAGCCGACGATAAGGAAGCGGAATGGCGCACGACGCACTACGACTTCCATTCCATCCATGATAACTTATTAAAACTTGATATTCTTGGCCACGACGATCCGACTGTTATCCGGATGTTGCAGGATTTGACCGGACTCGATCCGAAGAAAATTCCGATCGGAGATCCGGAAGTGATGAGAATTTTTAGCGGAACGGACGTGCTGGGCGTTACACCAGAGCAAATCGACAGCAATGTAGGAACACTGGGTGTTCCTGAATTCGGGACGAAATTCGTCCGCCAGATGCTTGAAGATACACGACCGTCTACATTTGCTGAACTGGTACAGATTTCAGGGCTGTCGCACGGAACGGACGTATGGCTTAACAATGCTCAGGAGCTTGTGCGCAACGGTACGTGCGAGCTTAAAGATGTTATCGGCTGTCGGGACGATATTATGGTGTATTTGATGCACAAAGGCCTTGAACCTTCCTTTGCCTTCAAAATCATGGAGTCGGTACGGAAAGGGAAAGGTCTCACACCGGAGATGGAAGAGGAGATGAAAAACAATAATGTGCCGGATTGGTACATCTGGTCGTGTAAACAGATTAAGTACATGTTCCCGAAGGCGCATGCCACAGCTTATGTATTGATGGCGGTGCGAATTGCGTACTTCAAGGTACATTATCCGATTCATTTCTATGCCACATACTTTACGGTACGTGCGGATGATTTTGATGCCGAACTTGCTGTACAGGGATCGGCGGCAATCCGAGCCCGTATTAAAGAAATCGTAGAAAAAGGCAACGACGCGCAACCGAAGGAGAAAACGTTGCTTACCGTATTGGAGATGTGTCTGGAGATGTGTGAGCGGGGGTTCCGGTTCCAGAACGTAGATTTATATCGTTCGGATGCAAGTCAGTTTATTATTGACGGCAATAGCCTTATCCCGCCATTCAACGCTCTGGCGGGCGTAGGGACGAATGCGGCTATCAATATTGTTAAGGCGCGTGAGGCGGGCGAGTTCCTATCTATTGAAGATTTGCAGCAGCGTGCCCGTTGTTCCCGTTCTGTCATCGAGCTTCTTCAACACCAAGGCTGTCTAAGCAGTTTGCCAGAAACGAACCAGCTTTCGCTGTTTTAGAGAGAAAATAGGAGAGGAAGTTAACGTCTTTTTTAATGGATAAGAAAGTAGATGTCGTTGTAAAGCAAGAAAGCGACAGCTCCCTTCTTTCGTCTATTTATGCCAATATTGACGGTAGTTGCCTGGGTTTGGTGATTATGCTATAATACTTTTTGGTAATACTAAGTATACGTAATGTGATGACGCAAAGAGTGGGGAAACCCACTCTTTCCTTTTAGCCAGGGAAGCGGGCTATATTTACTTTGCATTCTACTGAACTTGTTCTAGGGGGTTAATGTCCTTGAGTCAACATGTAATCGCCGTGACCGAAGAGCTGGTCGCACCGATTCTGGAAGAAGAAAATTTGGAGCTCGTCGAAATCGAATACAAAAAAGAGGGCAGTAACTGGTTCCTCCGTGTCTACATCGATAAAGAAGGCGGCGTTGATATCGAAGATTGCGGGCGTGTCAGCGAGAAGCTGAGCAAGAAGCTGGACGAGATCGATCCGATTCCTGGGGCATACTTCCTTGAAGTATCTTCACCTGGTGCTGAGCGACCGTTGAAAAAAGAGCAGGATTTTGAGCGTGCGGTGGGCAAGCATGTACATGTGACCACTTACGAGCCGATCAACGGCTCCAAAGTATTCGAAGGCGAACTTGTCTCTTATGACGGTAAACAGCTCGAAATCAAAGAAGCGAAAGCAAGCGCACTCATTCCACGCGACAAAGTCGCCAGCGCCCGCCTCGCAATCGTGTTTTAAGATTTGAAAGGAGGATAAGGGATAACAATGAACGCCGAGTTTATTGAAGCATTACATGAGATAGAGAGAGAAAAAGGAATTAGCAAAGAAGTGCTGATCGAAGCAATCGAAGCAGCGCTTGTCTCCGGCTATAAACGTAATTTTAATTCTGCGCAAAATGTGCGTGTCGATATTAACCGCGAATTGGGCAATGTGCGTGTATTTGCCCGCAAAACTGTAGTAGAAGAAGTAACGGATCCTCGTGCTCAAATCTCGCTTGATGAAGCGCAGGAAATCGATCCGAACTATATGGTTGATGACATTATTGATATGGAGGTTACTCCGCGTGATTTTGGACGCATTGCAGCGCAAACAGCTAAACAGGTCGTCACCCAGCGTATCCGCGAAGCGGAACGAGGCATTATTTATAGCGAATTTATTGACCGTGAACAAGACATTGTAACAGGTATTGTACAGCGCCAAGACGGCCGGTTCTATTATATCGATTTAGGTAAAGTAGAAGCGTTAATGCCGCTGAATGAAAAAATGCCTAATGAATCGTTCAAGCAGGGTGATAGAGTCAAAGCATTTATTACAAAAGTAGAAAAAACGACAAAGGGTCCGCAGATATTTGTGTCCCGTACTCATCCGGGCCTTCTGAAACGCTTGTTTGAGTTAGAAGTTCCGGAAATATTCGATGGTGTCGTGGAGATTAAGTCCGTGGCGCGCGAAGCAGGAGATCGCTCTAAAATCGCTGTTTACTCTGCCGATCCGAACGTAGATCCAGTAGGTGCCTGTGTTGGTCCGAAAGGCATGCGTGTACAGACGATCGTGCAAGAATTGAAAGGCGAAAAAATCGATATTATGAAATGGTCGGAAGAGACAGCTGAATATGTGGCTAATGCACTGAGTCCTTCAAAAGTTGTACATGTAACCGTATATGAGGGTGAGAAGGTAACACGTGTCATCGTGCCGGACTATCAGTTGTCGCTTGCTATCGGGAAGCGAGGGCAGAACGCTCGTCTTGCCGCTAAGCTGACTGGGTGGAAAATCGATATTAAAAGTGAAACACAGGCTGCAGAAGAAGGGTTCGTATATAGTGAACCGGTTTCTGTCATTCCGGCCAAAGGATTCAAAGAAACGGAAGAAGCCTTGGTACAGGATGAGGCGTACGATATCGAAGCTAATGCAGTTGAAGAGGCTTCCACGGCCGATGTCGTGGATGAAAGGGAGTAGGGCGTTGTGAAATCGAGAAAAACTCCGCAACGCAAATGCATCGCCACTCAGGAGATGTATGATAAGCGCGATATGCTGCGCATTGTGCGGACACCGGAGGGCGAGGTTAAAGTCGACCCGACCGGCAAAGCATCAGGGCGTGGTGCATACGTATGCCGCTCCCGGGAAGCATTTGATATTGTAAAAAAGAAGAAGCTTCTTAACCGCGCTTTGAAAGCAGAAGTAACAGACGCGATGTATGAAGCGCTAGAACAAGAATTTATGAGGCATGTGCGTAAATGAATAAAGTAGAGCAGATGATTGGCCTGGCGCAGCGGGCCCGCAAGCTCATCACGGGAGAAGAACTCGTCATCAAGGCCGTTCGTCAAGGGCAGGTACACCTGGTCATACTGGCGGACGATGCATCCCCGAATACCCGCAAAAAAGTAATGGATAAGTGCGGCAGCTACAAAGTTTCCTGCGTACCATACGGCAATCGACAAACGCTTGGCGCCGCGCTTGGAAAGGAGCAACGAGTTGTCATTGGCGTGACCGATGCCGGCTTCGCAGAAAGATTGACGCAGCTGATGAACCAATAACTGTCGGGGGTGGATAAATGAGTAAATTGAGAGTACATGAATATGCCAAAGAACTTGGCATTAGCAGTAAGCAGATGATTAATCTGCTTACTAAGCTCAATTTATCGGTAAACAACCACATGAGTACACTAGAAGACAGCACGATTCAAAAGGTAGAGCAGCATTTGAAGCAGGTAAAACAACGCGCAGATGGTCAAGAAAAACAAAAGCATGATACGGAAAAGAGTGGGACGATGGAAAAAAAACAAGAACAGAATAAACAAAATGTAAATAGTGAAAACCGGAACAGCACAGGTCAAGGGCAACGTAGCAACAATCAAGGTCAGGGTGGTAGACCGCAGGGTCAAGGTGGTAGACCGCAGGGTCAAGGCGGTAGACCACAAGGTCAAGGCGGTAGACCGCAGGGTCAAGGTGGTAGATCGCAGGGGCAAGGCGGCAGACCACAAGGTCAAGGCGGTAGACCGCAGGGGCAAGGCGGTAAGCCACAAGGTCAAGGTGGCAGACCATCGCGAGATAACCAGGGCCGAGGCAAAGGGGCGCAGAAACCAAACAATCGTTCCAATCGTTTTGATGACAAAAAGAAATCAGCCGAGATGAACAAAGGAGTAAAGCGTCCACATAGCAAGCAACAACAACAGCCTAGACCGGAAGTGAAAGTGGATAAAATTACAGTATCTGGTCCGATGACAGTAGCCGAACTGGGCAAGAAAATGAAAAAACAGCCTTCTGAAATTATCAAGAAGCTGTTCGGTCTCGGTGTAATGGCTACGATCAATCAGGAGCTGGAGTTAGATACGATCCACCTTATCGCTGCCGATTATGAAATCGAGGTCGAAGAAAAAATCGAGCTTGACTATAGCGATTTTGAAAATATTGAGGAAATCGACGAGCCGGATACGCTCGAAGAACGTCCGCCGGTTGTAACCATTATGGGCCACGTCGACCACGGAAAAACGACGTTGCTTGACGCGATCCGGGAAACGAACGTGACTTCTACGGAAGCAGGCGGTATTACGCAACATATTGGTGCTTATCAAGTAGTGAGACATAGCAAAAAAATTACTTTCCTTGATACTCCGGGCCATGCCGCGTTTACAACGATGCGTGCACGCGGTGCGCAAGTAACTGATATCGCTATTATTGTCGTAGCGGCAGACGATGGTGTGATGCCACAAACGGTTGAGGCGATTAACCATGCAAAAGCAGCCAATGTACCGATTATCGTGGCAGTTAATAAAATGGATAAACCTTCAGCTAATCCGGATCGGGTGAAGCAGGAATTGACGGAACATGGTCTCGTACCGGAGGATTGGGGTGGCGATACGATTTTCGTACACGTATCCGCGTTGAAGCGGGAAGGCCTTGATGACATTCTTGAGATGATTCTACTTGTAGCGGAAGTGCAAGAATTGAAGGCGAACCCGAATAAACGTGCGCGTGGTACAGTTGTTGAAGCAGAGCTTGATCGGGGACGTGGACCGGTCGCTACAATTCTTGTGCAGCATGGTACGTTAAGAATCGGTGACCCGATCGTTGTTGGTACAGCATTTGGCCGTATCCGTGCAATGGTCAACGATAAAGGCCGTCGCATTAAGGAAGCCCCACCATCTACACCGGTTGAAATCACTGGTTTGAATGATGTTCCGCAGGCCGGCGATCAGTTTATGGTATTCGAGGACGAGAAAATGGCACGTCAAGTTGGTGAACGTCGTTCGGCTAGCCGTCGCGAGAAAGAGCTTCGTGCTTCTGCCCGCGTATCGCTTGATGATTTGTTCAACCAGATTAAAGAAGGCGAAATGAAAGACATCAACGTGATTATCAAAGGGGACGTACAGGGTTCTGTAGAAGCGCTGCGCGGTTCGCTTGAGAAAATTGATGTTGAGGGCGTGCGTGTGAAGATCATTCATACTGGCGTCGGTGCAATTACCGAATCTGACGTTATCCTTGCGTCTGCATCAAATGCCATCATTATCGGGTTTAATGTTCGCCCAGAACCGAACGCTCGTGTGACGGCGGAAGCAGAGAAGGTAGACATTCGTCTGCACCGCATTATTTACAAAGTTATGGAAGAAATCGAAGCAGCAATGAAAGGTATGCTTGAACCGGTATACGAAGAGAAAGTTATCGGTCAGGCTGAGGTACGCCAGACGTTCAAAGTATCCCGTGTCGGTACAATTGCAGGATGCTATATCACGGATGGTAAAATTCAGCGTGATGCCGGCATCCGTGTCATTCGTGAAGGTATCGTCATTTATGAAGGAAAAATCGATGCACTCAAGCGCTTTAAAGATGATGCCCGTGAAGTAGCTCAAGGCTATGAATGTGGTATTACAGTAGAGAAATATAACGATATTAAAGAAGGGGACGTCCTTGAAGCATTTATTATGGAGGAAGTCGCTCAGTAATTCTGAACGTTCATGTTCAGTCAGAATGAGGTGAGAACGATATGGGCAATATTCGCACCAATCGTGTAGGCGAACAGATTAAAAAAGAGCTCAGCCAAATCATTCAGCGGGAGATTAAAGACCCTCGTATCGGATTCGTTACTGTAACCGGAGTAGAAGTATCCGGGGACCTTTCGCAAGCAAAAGTGTTTATTAGTGTACTCGGTGGCGAAGAACAGCGGGGAGATACACTTAAAGCGCTCGAAAAAGCGAAAGGGTTCATGCGTACGGAAATCGGTCGACGTGTCCGTCTGCGTCATACGCCTGATTTGCTGTTCAAGTTTGATGAATCCGTAGAATACGGTAGCCGTATCGAGTCGCTGCTGACGAAGATTAAAGAAGAAGAAGGGGAAGACAAAGAATGAGTTCGTACAAGGCATCCCTAGAAGCTGCAGCAAGCTTCCTGAACGAACATGATCATTTTCTTGTTGTGAACCATGTTAATCCTGATGGGGATGCCACTGGTTCTTTGCTGGCGATGAAGTGGATTTTGCACCGATTAGGCAAGCAGGCCACACTCGTCAACGAAGGAGAGACCCCTGTCAAATTTATGTTCCTGCCTGGAGCGGATGAGATTATAGACGCTTCCGTTCAGGCGGAACGTCATACATATGATGCGATAATTACTTGCGATTGCGCCGATTTTGCTCGTATCGGAGAGGTGAAGATGTGGTTCGCACCGAATTGTGCACTGTTGAACATTGACCATCATCCGACGAACGATTTGTTCGGTACAGTCAATCTGGTTCGGACAGATGCGGCGGCTACAGCAGAAATTATCTTTGATTTAATTAATCATATACAGCTTGTGCCGGGGAAAGAATTAGCGACTTGTTTGTATACGGGATTATTAACCGATACCGGGGGATTTCGCTACTCTAATACGACATCACATGTCATGGCAGCCGCATCCGAGTTGCTTGGCTACGGAGTGGAACCAGGAAGCATTGCAGAACGGGTATTAGAATCGATTACCAAAGCGCACATAAGCCTTTTGCAGCGTTCCTTGCAGACGTTACAGCTTACGGATGATGATAAAGCAGCCTATCTTACTGTCACGCTCTCGGATTTAACGGCGACAGGTGCTAGCAGTGAGGATACTGAAGGAATCGTAAATTACGGCCGCAACATCGATGGAGTAGAAGTCGGTGTGTTATTTAAGGAAGTGGCGGAAGATCAGATAAAAGTAAGCTTTCGTTCACGAAGTGAGGTCGATGTCGCATCCATCGCCAAATCGCTTGGTGGAGGCGGTCACATACGTGCCGCCGGTTGTACTGTAGCTGCGCCGCTCATGGAAGCGAAACGTATCGTCATACAAAAGGTCAGCGAAGCTTTAAGAGAGTGTGGCGATAAGTCATGAGTGGATTATCTGGCATTATCCCGCTTTACAAGCAGGCAGGAATGACTTCACATGACTGTGTGATGAAAGTACGACGTATTGCACGCACAAAAAAAGTAGGACACACCGGTACATTGGATCCAGATGTGACCGGCGTGCTGCCTATTTGTATTGGACCGGCTACTAAAGTAGCTGATTATTTACATGAAGCACCGAAAGTATATCGGGCGACCATGGTAATAGGCACAGCTACTAATACGCAGGATGCGAGCGGAGAGGTTATTGAGGAAAAGGCCATAGAACCGGCATTGAGTGAGGTACAGGTGCGGGAGACAATGGAGAAATTTCTTGGCAATATTGAACAGCTGCCTCCAATGTATTCTGCGGTGAAAGTAGACGGAAAACGGTTGCATGAACTTGCGCGACAAGGTAAGACGGTGGAGCGGAAACTTCGCTCCGCAACCATTTATAAAATCGATATTGAAGACATGCAGCTTACGGAAGAGAGGCCAAGCGTTACATTTACGGTTGCTTGTTCTAAAGGTACATATGTCCGTACGCTATGCGTAGATATCGGTTCAGCGCTTGGCTATCCTGCTCATATGTCTTATTTGCAGCGAATTAAGAGTGGGCCGTTTACGCTCGAGCAATGTGTTACGCTAGAACAGATGGAAGAAGCCGCGAGCGAAGGTATTCTGCAACATCTCCTGTACCCGCTGGATGTTGGGCTATCCCAATATTCAGCCGTAACCGTACCGGAAGGCCGGGTAAAGGCGATGCGTAACGGGCTAAGCCAACGTCACCGTAAACCGGATGATTGGCAAATCGGAGATAAAATTCGTTTATACAGCCCAGGTGGTGCTTTTCTTGCGTTGCATGAAGTGGTATATATAGATAAAGAGAACGGTGTCGAATCCAAACCTGTAAGAGTGTTTCCGGAGGGGGAGGCATAAATGGAAATCCAACGTTTGCATTATCCGCTACCGCCCGATTTCAAAGGGGAGCCATGTGTGCTTGCCCTGGGCTATTTTGACGGCGTCCATGCCGGACATCGCCGCGTGATTCAAAAAGCGATCGATACGGCGAAATCCTTAGGAACGAAGTCTGCTGTCATGACATTTGATCCGCATCCGCGCGAGGTGCTTGGTCAGAGTGGTTATACCCAGTATCTGACGCCCGTAGACGAGAAGCTTGAACAACTGAAGACAATGGGGGTAGATGTTGCTTACGTTGTCCATTTTAACATTTCGTTTGCCGCCATTTATCCGGAAGATTTCATCGATGAATTTCTCATGCAGCTCTCTGCCAAGCATGTAGTGGTCGGATTCGACTACACATTTGGACATAGGGGCAAAGGTACGGTGTTCACCTTGAAAGAACATGCAAATGGACGTTACGGTGTCGATGTGGTAGCGCCGGTAAACCGGTTCGGTGAGAAGATTAGCAGTACTCTTATTCGCGAATACTTGTATAGCGGTAAGATTAAAGAAGCGACGCAATTTCTTGGCCGTCCATATCGTGTGCGGGGTACGGTAGTGCATGGAGAAAAACGTGGGCGCACCATCGGATTTCCGACGGCAAACCTTCGCCTATCCGCTCCTTATATTGTACCACGGAACGGGGTATATGGCGTGCGCGCTGAATTGGAAGGCAAGGCGTACTACGGAGTAATGAACGTAGGCATTAAGCCCACATTTGAGAATGAACGTAAAGAAAAGTCACTTGAGGTTCACTTGTTCGATTTCGCAGGTGATATTTATGATAAAACAATGGAAGTAGAATTTCTGTTCTTTATTAGAGAAGAACAGAAATTTGCCGGAGTAGATGCCCTGATTGCACAGATTAACTCAGATGTGGTGACTGCGAAAGAGCAGTTCGCTAAGTTGTCCATCGTATAAAGCAGGACTTTACTCCATTCCCTGACTGTGATATAGTATATTTTGTTAGGTAAACAACCATGGCTTGGAAGTTCGAGTCACCAACGGATTTCTAGGGCATTGGGGATTTTAATGAGGAGGTGAATAGGATGGCTCTGACACAAGAACGCAAGCAGCAACTGATCGGAGAGTACCGCACTCATGAGTCCGACACTGGATCTCCAGAAGTGCAAATTGCTATCCTTACTGAGAAAATTAACTACTTGAACGATCATCTTCGTACGCACAAAAAAGACCACCATTCCCGTCGTGGATTGTTGAAAATGGTTGGTCAACGCCGCAACCTGCTGGCTTATCTGAAAGACAAAGATGTTACTCGTTACCGTGAGTTAATCAACAAATTAGGCTTACGCCGATAAGAGAAAGCGGGGATTCCCCGCTTTTTTCGTGTCTATTGTCATTGGATAAATTTGAATATGGACATTTGTTTATTGCTGTCTTTTTGTTTTTAGCAAGTTTTTTTTTATTTCCTTTCATTGCAGGAAATAATAGAAGAATGACGAAATATTTTTTGTTGAGCACGAGAGGAGGCATTATCTTTTTATGGATGAAGTAAAAGTATATGAATTTGAGCTCGCTGGGCGGAAAATGTCGATCGAATACGGCAAACTAGCCAAGCAAGCAAATGCCGCCGTGATGGTGCGCTATGGAGATTCTGCGGTGCTTAGTGCGGTAACCGCATCCAAGAAACCTTCTCACCTTGATTTTTTTCCGTTAACAGTAAATTATGAAGAAAAACTGTATGCTGTCGGTAAAATTCCAGGTGGTTTCATTAAACGGGAAGGGCGTCCGAGCGAGAAGGCAACGCTGACAAGCCGCGTGATCGACCGCCCGATTCGTCCGTTGTTCCCGGAAGGATTCCGCAATGAAGTACAAATTGTTAATACGGTAATGTCCGTAGATCAGGATTGTTCGACGGAAGTTGCGGCGATTATCGGTACATCCGCGGCGCTGAGCATTTCCGATGTGCCGTTTAACGGACCGATTGGTGGCGTGATTGTTGGCCGAGTTGATGGAGAGTTCATCGTCAATCCAACTGTGGAACAGCTGGAGAAAAGCGATGTAAATCTAACCGTGGCTGGTACATATGATGCCATTAACATGGTTGAAGCAGGTGCCGATGAAGTGCCGGAAGAAGTCATGCTAGAGGCGATTATGCGCGGTCATGAAGAAATCCGCAAAATCGTGGAACAAATCCGGATGATTGCATCCGAGGTAGGCAAAGAAAAGATGGAAGTAGAGCTTGTTTCCTTTGATGAGGAAATAGAAACAGCCGTGAAAGAATATGCGGAAGCTCGACTAATAGAAGCGGTTCGTATCGAAGAGAAGCAAGCGCGCTATGCTGCGATCGATGCTATTAATGAAGAAACGCTGGAGCATTTTGCAGAAACGTATCCAGAACAGGAAGTAGCAATAAACGAAATTCTTCACGATATCGTGAAGCAAGAAGTGCGTCGCCTCATTACGCATGATAAAGTGCGTCCGGACGGGCGTGGACTCGATGAAATTCGTCCAATTTCCTGCGAAATTGATCTATTGCCACGTACGCACGGTTCCGGTTTGTTTACGCGTGGACAAACCCAGGTGCTTAGTGTATGTACGCTTGGTGCGCTTGGTGATGTACAGATTCTTGACGGTCTTGGCCTTGAAGAATCGAAACGTTTTATGCATCATTATAATTTCCCTCCGTACAGCGTAGGCGAAGCTCGTCCGCTGCGTGCACCAGGGCGTCGGGAAATCGGACACGGAGCGCTTGGAGAACGTGCACTTGAGCCGGTTATTCCGGGTGAAGATGTATTCCCATACACGATTCGTCTCGTATCCGAAGTGCTTGAATCCAACGGATCAAGTTCTCAGGCAAGCATTTGTGCGAGCACGCTTGCAATGATGCAAGCAGGTGTACCAATTAAGGCGCCGGTAGCTGGTATCGCCATGGGTCTTGTTAAAGACGGCGAGCACATGACGATTCTGAGCGACATTCAAGGTATGGAAGATCATCTGGGCGATATGGACTTTAAAGTAGCAGGTACACGTAAAGGTGTGACTGCGCTGCAGATGGATATCAAAATCGAAGGCATCAATCGTCAGGTTCTCGAGCAAGCGTTGAATCAAGCTCGTGAAGGACGTCTGTTCATTCTTGCTAAAATGGAAGAAGCCATTCAAGAGCCTCGTCAAGAGCTTTCACGGTTTGCGCCAAAAATTACGATTATGCGTATCAATCCGGACAAAATCCGTGACGTTATCGGACCAAGTGGTCGTGTAATCAACAAAATTATTGAAGAGACTGGCGTAAAAATCGACATCGAACAGGATGGTCGTGTTTATATCGCTTCACCTGACGCCGATGCAAATGCAAAGGCAAAACAAATCATTGAAGACATTGTACGAGAAGTTGAAGTGGGACAAGTCTACAACGGTACAGTCAAGCGTATCGAGAAGTTCGGCGCGTTCGTGGAATTGTTCGCAGGTAAAGAGGGACTTGTTCATATCTCCCAACTTGCGGAAGAACGTATAGGTAAGGTTGAGGACGTAGTATCCATCGGCGATAAGCTGGAAGTGAAGGTGACTGAAATCGACAATCAAGGTCGTGTCAATCTCTCACACAAGGCACTATTGAAAGAAAGAAAACAACAAGAAAAAGCAGCTGAAGCTGAAAGCAATAACCAGTAAGAAGGAAGATAGCGACACGAGACATTGAGTCCGTCGCTATTTTTTTATGTATGCTTGCCTATCTTCCCGCATAGGATTGTACAAACTTATCTGTGCGTGGGAGTGATGGAAAAGGATGAACCGTTTGCTGGCTTCGCTATGCTTTTTTTTTCTTTTATATACCGTCATGACATCAGAGTCGGTGAATTTGTATATCGCATCGAAAAAAATGGATCAGGCTACCCTTACGAATCAAACAGAGCAATGGGAGGGAAAATTAAAGGAACTGGCCCGTACGAAAAATATCGCGCCTGTGAATGCGCGTATCGATGCAATTTGGAAAGGAATCCCAGGGTATAACGGGCTCCAGGTTGATGAGGAGAAAACAGTAAAACGTATGCAGCAGGCCGGGAAGTGGGATGAGTCACTCATCGTTTTTCGAGAAGTAGAGCCAGCTGTTCATATCGATCAATTGGAATCCTCCCCCATTTATCGGGGCAATCCGGAAAAGCCTATGATTTCTGTTATGATTAATGTTGCTTGGGGCAATGAATATCTGCCTTCCATTCTAAAAGCATTGGAAAAAGAAAAAGTAAAAGCGACCTTTTTTCTTGACGGTAGCTGGACGAAGAAATATCCAGATGAAGCAAAGAAAATCGCAGAAGCCGGACACGAAATCGGCAGTCATGCCTATTCGCACCCGAATATGAGTCGGCTTTCACTCACTCGTATGGAGCAGGAGATTACAAAAACGAATGCTGTCATTGTTCAGGCGACTGGAATCACGCCTACCTTGTTCGCTCCACCATCTGGTGATTTTGACCAGCGGGTCGTTGATATGGCTGCACGCTACAAATTAAAGACAATATTATGGACGGCTGATACGGTCGATTGGCGTAATCCGACATCGGAGCAATGGTTTCGTACTGTCGCCCCGAAAATCAATAACGGCGTGCTTGTGCTGATGCATCCGACAAAATCGACCGCAGAGGCACTGCCTCAGCTCATCCGGTATGCGAAAGAAAAGAAACTTGCGCTCGGTACGGTCAGCGATACCCTCTCCACCCGCCGCGTGCCCTCCTATTGAGCGAATATCTTAAGTTTGCTATAGTAAAGAAATATGTGACATACTTGTCGCCATAGAGGAGGAAAGCCGTAGTGATAGAAAAATACACGCTGGAAAATGGCGTGCGCGTCATTATTGAGAAAATCCCGACTGTCCGCTCCGTTGCGCTGGGCATTTGGATCGGCACAGGCTCAAAATATGAAAATACGGAACTGAACGGAATTTCCCATTTCATCGAGCATATGTTGTTCAAGGGTACAGCGACTCGCTCCGCTAAGCAAATCGCCGAAGCATTCGATCAAATCGGTGGACACGTAAATGCGTTCACTTCAAAAGAATATACATGCTACTATGCACGCGTGCTCGATGAACATGCTCCGAATGCGCTTAGTATTCTGTCCGACATGTATTTCAATTCTGTATTTGATGAACAAGAATTGCAAAAAGAGAAGAACGTTGTTATTGAAGAGATTCGCATGTATGATGATACGCCAGATGACCTTGTACATGATTTAGTGGCTAAGGCGTGCTATGAAACACATCCGCTTGGCTACAGCATTCTTGGAACGGAAGACGTATTAAACAAAATTACCCGAGATAATGTACAGGATTACATCGAATCGCGCTATACGCCAGAGCAGACGGTAATTACCGTGGCGGGCAATGTATCCGATACGCTGCTTGAAGAGATTACCCGTCACTTTTCCGGGTATAAGCGCACGACGCGGGAGCTCACCCCGGACACCAAACCGGAATTTACGGCGGGAACAGTTTGGAAGAAAAAGGAGACGGAGCAGGCGCATCTTTGCCTATCATTTCCAGGCTACGATGTAGGTCATCCGAATATTTATTCACTTATCCTGATGAACAATATACTTGGTGGCAGCATGAGTTCGCGCTTGTTCCAGGAAGTACGTGAAGAGCGTGGTCTTGCGTACTCCGTATATTCGTATCATTCCGCATTTAAAAATACAGGCACGTTTACGCTGTATACCGGTACGGCCACCAAGCAACTAGAAGAGGTATACCGTGTCATGATGAATACGGTGGCCGAGTTGCGCGAAAAAGGCATCAGCGATGATGAGCTAAAGAAAGGAAAGGAACAGCTTAAAGGTAGCTTGATGCTAAGCCTGGAGAGCACGAGTAGCCGTATGAGCCGCCTTGGTAAGAATGAACTTTTACTTGCACGTCATCTGGAACTCGATGAGATTATTCAGCGTGTGGAGTCGGTTACCGTCGAGAGTGTAAGAAACGTAGCAGGAGAAATTTTCAGCAAGCCGGTGGCAACGGCGCTTGTTAGTCCACTTGAGGCAATTCCAGAGTATATGAGGAGCGATATTCTTGTACGACGCTAACGTAAAAATCACTGTTTTACCGGGAAATGAAGACATTGGCATGCCCCAGAAAATGACGGAGCTAGCTAGTGGTTTTGACTTATGTGCCGCTGTTTCCGCGCCAGTTTCACTACAGCCGGGAGAAAGAGCATTAATTCCAACCGGCTTCGCTATGGCAATGCCGGCCAACCTGGAAGCCCAGGTTCGTCCTCGTAGTGGTCTGGCATACAAAAAGGGTATTACGACGTTAAATGCTCCCGGCACAATTGATGCAGATTACAGGGGTGAAGTAGGCGTTATCCTAATCAACCATGGTTCGGAGACGTTCACTGTGGAGCGAGGAGACAGAATCGCCCAGCTCGTATTTCAGTGGGTACCACGTGTACAGGTAACGCAGGTGGACTCGCTTGACGAGACAGAGCGTGGCAGTGGGGGATTTGGACATACTGGAGTGTAACGTTTGTGAAATGAGGGAAGCAATTTGCTTCCCTCATTTTTAATGGATGGATACGCTATAGGTTTCGTATCCATCATCTGTAATAGAGAGACAGTTAAGCTGACGATTGTGGCCGGCTCCGCCGTCAATGCCGATTTTGTCTTTGCTAATCCAGATATCGTCACGACCGTGCAGCTTGAAGCCTGGTGTGTGACCGAAGATAACGGTTTGAGAAAGTCCAGTTGGATGAAGAAAAAACTTCTTACGGATAGAGACCAGCTTTCGGCATGGCGTATCCTTCCAGTGAGGACGCGCCGGGTCAATTCCGGCATGCACGAAAATATGTGTTGGAGTTTCGTAATAGTAAGGCAACTTCTTCATCCATTCTACGTGATGAGCATAAGCGTCCTGAATTTGTTTGCGCAGCTTTTTTTCTCCGCTGTTCTCTATCGTCTCCCCGATGTAATCTTTCAGCGTCGGTAACGCCTTGTAGTCTTTCGTATATTCCGGAAGTTCTCCATGTAGCCAAGCAAGAAACGCTTCTTCGTGATTTCCGCGGATAGCAGCGATGGAGCCTTCGCGTGACAATTCTATTACCTTATCCACTACCTGCCTACCATGGGGACCTCCGTCGATGAAATCTCCTAACAATATGAGCTGATCGGAAATCGGACTGTATTGTATAGTGTCGAGCAGACGGCAAAACGCATCATATTGCCCGTGAATATCTGAAATGCACAGTGTGCGCATTCTCCATCTCTCCTATGTATGATGTACTGAACATAAATATTGCTGAATATCTGTCCCTGTTCTACTTATGAAAATGAAAAAGCAAACGTATATATCTAGTATACCAAGCTTAATATCTATTCCATACAAGGAGGCGATTTGATGCGATACAGTGAATTAGGGGGCAAAGAAATTATTGACCTAGATAACGGTGAGCGAATGGGTGTTGTTGGACAATCCGATATGATCATTGATCCATCGACAGGTAAGATTGAATCCATCATCCTTCCCACAGGCAGCCTGCTCAGCCTGGGACGCAAGAAAGAAGAAGTCATCATTCCGTGGAAAGCGATTCGCAAAGTCGGCAGCGAGATGATTATTGTCGAAATGAAGGAAAGAATAGCAAAGGATTAATAGAAAATGAACAGGCAGGCGGCTGTCACCATAAAGGCATACATGGAATACGATGAGGGTAGAAATGCAACGAATTCCGGGAAACCATAGCTGCAGCGGTTGTTTAGGCTTTATCTTAACGAAGGTTTGCAGTAAAATGGTTTGAAAGGGGTTATCTTATGCTAACAGGAATTCATGCTGCCTTCATTGGTGGGGATGCCCGCCAGCTTGAAGTCATCAAGAAATTCATTGAATTGGATGCCGCGGTAACCCTCATCGGCTTTGATAATTGGGAGAGCAACTTCACCGGTGCGGTGAAGCGACCGCTTTCCGCTGATGTCTTGCGCGATGTGGACGCCTTGATTCTGCCGATTGTAGGTTCGGATGATAAGGGATACGTCGAGAGTATTTTTTGCTCCAAACCTCTGCAATTAACGGAAGAAATTCTTGCTGCGCTGCCTGCTCACTGCTGTATTTATACCGGGATTGCCCGTAGTTTTTTAATGAGCGTTGCTGCCAAGCAGAATCTCGGTCTTGTGGAGTTAATGGACCGTGACGATGTCGCCATCTATAACTCGATTCCTACGGTGGAAGGCGCACTGATGATGGCTATCCAGAATACTGATTTTACGATCCATAATTCGAACAGCCTGGTTTTGGGATTGGGCCGGGTTGGTGTATCCATGGCGCGCGCCCTGCATGCGTTAGGTGCGCATGTGCGCGTAGGCGCCCGCAAGTCGTCGGATTTGGCCCGCATTTTTGAGATGGGACTGACCCCGTTCCATATCGATGAGTTAAGCCAACAAGTCGACGACGCTGACTTAATCTTCAATACGATTCCGCATGTCATTATAACAGCTAAAGTTATTGCAAATATGCAACATCATGCCCTAATTATTGATCTCGCCTCTAAGCCGGGTGGTGCCGACTTCCGGTACGCGGAGAAGAGGGGAATTAAAGCGATCCTTGCTCCTGGGTTACCCGGAATCGTTGCACCGAAAACTGCGGGACAGATTATTGCGAATACACTGTCGCGACTCGTTTTCGAACAAACGGGAAACAGGAGGAATCGAAATGGATCTCAAGGGTAAGACAATCGGCTTCGGATTAACCGGTTCTCACTGTACATTCGCGGAAGTAATGCCAGAGATTCAGAAGCTGGTCGATGCAGGTGCCGAAGTAGTGCCGGTTATTAGTCATACGGTCGCGACAACGGATACTCGTTTCGGAAATTCAAACGATTGGCAGGCACAACTGCGGACCATTACCGGGAATGACATCATCGCTACGATTGTAGACGCCGAGCCGCTTGGTCCCAGCAAGCGGTTTGATGTGATGGTTATTGCGCCATGCACAGGCACATCGCTGAGCAAGCTGGCTAACGCAGTCACCGATAGTGCGGTGATGATGGCAACCAAAGCTACTTTGCGGAATCTGCATCCAGTAGTGCTCGCCATCTCGACTAACGACGGACTGGGGCTTAATGCAGCGAACGTGGCAAAAGTAATGGCGACTAAGAATATTTATATGGTTCCTTACGGTCAGGACGCTCCCGATAAGAAACCAAACTCTCTTGTTGCGCGGATGGAACTCATTAAGGAGACGTGCGAAGCGGCGTTAGAAGGTAAACAGCTTCAGCCGATGCTGGTAGAGAAATTTCGCTATATGCAATAGCAATTTTTGCTATTTTCATAATAAAAAATATAGTCGCACCGAATCACATATTTGGTGAGCGAAAAGGAGTGGGAAACATGGAGAATAACAAGGGATATCACGTAGCAGTAGTCGGCGCTACCGGCGCAGTAGGGGAACAAATATTAAAGATGCTAGAAGTAAGGCAATTCCCACTTGCATCGCTGAAGGTACTGGCTTCCGCCCGTTCGGCGGGAAAGACGGTACCATTCAAAGGGCAGGACATCGTAATTGAAGAGGCGACTCCTGAGGCGTTTGATGGTGTACAAATCGCTTTGTTCAGCGCGGGAGGAAGCGTAAGCAAAGCGCTTGCACCTGAAGCGGCAAAACGTGGTGTGATTTGCGTCGATAACACAAGCGCATATCGTATGGAGCCGAATGTACCACTCGTTGTACCAGAGGTAAACCCGGAAGCAATGGCTGAGCACAATGGTATCATTGCCAATCCAAACTGCTCCACCATTCAGATGGTGGCGGCGCTTCAGCCACTGCGCGAAAAATATGGTATTGAGCGCATTATCGTCTCTACGTACCAGGCGGTATCCGGTGCAGGTGCCAAAGCAATTCAGGAACTAAAAGACCAAACAGAAGCAATCATTCGTGGCAATGAAGTGAAAAAGGAAGTGCTGCCAGTCGGTTCGCTTCCGAAGAAGCACCAAATCGCATTCAATGCTATTCCGCAAATTGACGTCTTTTTAGAAAATGGCTTTACAAATGAAGAAATGAAGATGGTACGCGAAACAAAGAAAATTTTCTCCGATGAGACCATTGCCGTAGCCGCAACCTGCGTGCGCATTCCGGTTGTTAAAGGTCACTCGGAGTCGGTATATGTAGAGTTCAAGAATGACTACGATCTTGCGGAAGTGCGTACGCTGCTTGAAAATGCACCAGGCATCGTAGTTCAGGACAATCCGGAAGAACAGGAATATCCGCTTGCAACAGAAGCATCCGACAAACTTGAGACTTTTGTCGGACGCCTACGTCGTGATCTTGACAACCCGAGGGGCTTGCACATGTGGATCGTATCCGATAACCTGTTAAAGGGTGCGGCATGGAACGCCGTACAAATCGCCGAAGAACTTGTTAAACGCAATCTAATTACAGAGTCTTAAGTTAAGGAGCTATGAGAGCAGCATGAGAATACTTGTGCAAAAATTCGGCGGTTCGTCTTTGACGACCGCCGAAAAAAGAGAGCGTGCGGCTCACCACATCGTCAAAGCCCTAGAGCAAGGATACAGCGTGTGTGTTGTTGTATCCGCGATGGGGCGTAAAGGTGATCCGTATGCAACTGATACCTTGCTTGATTTAATCAAAGAGAACGGGGATGCGCTCGGCAAACGGGAGAGAGATATGCTTATGTCATGTGGGGAGGTTATCTCCGCTACCACAATGGCAAGTATGTTGAACGCAAAAGGCTTTACCACAGCTGTATTGACGGGCGGCCAGGCCGGTATTTTGACAAACGATGATTATACAAATGCTCAAATCGCAACCATTAACCCGCAGCGTATCGTACGTGAGCTGGAGCAGGGGAAAGTCGTGATCGTTACCGGCTTCCAGGGACGGACGACAGAGTGGGATACAACGACCCTGGGACGTGGTGGCAGTGATACGTCGGCCACCGCGCTAGGTGTTGCGTTACAAGCTGAAATGGTTGATATTTTTACCGATGTGAATGGTATTATGACGGCGGACCCGCGCATTGTTGAAGAGGCACGTTCCTTATCTACGATTACGTACACCGAGATTTGCAATATGGCGTATCAAGGCGCAAAGGTTCTTCATCCACGTGCGGTAGAAATCGCGATGCAGACGAACACACCGATTCGTGTACGCTCCACATTCTCAGATGATGGCGGTACGCTGGTAACGAGTGTAGCAGAAGCAAATCGAGTGGCAGGCGAAGTGAATGACCGTTTGATTACTGGCATTGCCCATGTGTCCAACGTGACACAGATTAAAGTTATGGCCAAAGAGGGAGAATATGATCTGCAGATGCAGGTGTTCAAAGCGATGGCCGAGAATGAGATTAGTGTTGACTTTATCAATGTGAATCCGCTGGGTGTCGCATATACGGTACATGATGAAGTAGTAGAGAAAGCAGTGGATATCCTTCATACTATGGGATATGAACCACTCCTGACACGTCACTGCGCCAAAGTATCTATTATCGGTGCGGGCATGGCCGGAGTTCCTGGCGTTATGGCACGTATCGTTGAAGCATTGACAAAAGAAGACATCCAAATCCTTCAATCAGCTGACTCGCATACGACCATATGGGTGCTGGTGAAGGAAGTGGATATGGTTCGTGCGGTTCGCGCTCTGCATAAAACGTTTGATCTTGATAAGGTGCAATTCTGAGGAGGATGACCGTGATGGATTTTGGACGATTGGTAACTGCAATGGTGACTCCGTTCGATGCGCAGTTGCGTATAGATAAACGGAAAACCGAAGCGCTTACCGAGCATCTGATTGCTACCGGGTCTACCGCACTGGTTGTCGCAGGTACGACAGGGGAATCGCCGACGCTGACGGGCCAGGAGAAGGTAGAGTTGTTCCGCCATATTGTAGAAATCGTGGATGGACGCATACCGGTCATTGCAGGTACTGGCAGCAATAACACTGCCGCATCCATCGAGCTAACACAAAAAGCGGTGGGAATCGGCGTAGATGCCATCATGTTAGTTGTACCGTACTATAATAAGCCATCTCAGGAAGGACTGTATCAGCATTTTCGAACGATTGCTGGAAGCACCAGACTACCGGTAATGCTGTATAACATTCCGGGTCGTTCTGTCATTAATATGCAGCCGGAGACGACGATTCGTCTAGCAAATGATGTGGCCAACATTATTGCAATTAAAGAAGCGAACAGTGATACCGGCCAGATGTCTCGTATTATCGAACAGACGCCAGACGATTTTGTTTTGTATACCGGCGATGATGGTATGACGCTACCATGCATGTCAGTGGGTGGTAAAGGCGTGATTAGCGTAGCAAGCCATGTTATCGGTCGGGAGATGACGGAAATGATTCAGTCGTTTGTTGGCGGTGACATTGCGAAAGCAAGTGCATGGCATCGTAAGTTGTTGCCGATATTCGAAGGGCTGTTCATCACGGCCAACCCGACACCGGTAAAAGCTGCGCTTGCACTAAAAGGAATAGATACAGGCGGCGTACGGCTCCCGTTGGTTTCGCTTACCGAACAGGAGCATGAATATGTAAAAGGTTTATTCAGTTAATTATTTTGGGTAAGAATAGAGCAGGGAGGTACTTTCCTGCTCTATTTTCTTTTTCCAGTGGACATTGAAAGGCGATGTACCTATATCGTTACATAATAAATGTTGTTCATGGGCATAGTAACTATTGATAGCACTTGTTTTTAACTTGAAGCATCATGTATAATATTAACAAGTGACTGGTTCGGTTTTTATAAAATAAATATTTGTTTGATCAAATGTAACTACAACTGAATATTTAGGAGGAATCAATTTGTCGAAACTTAACCAGAAAGCCTTGTCAATCTTCGCTTTGGGCGGCGTGGGCGAGATTGGCAAAAACATGTATGTAGTCCAGTATGCGGATGACATCGTGGTAATCGATGCAGGCTTAAAATTCCCCGAGGAAGAAATGCTTGGCATCGATATTGTCATTCCGGACATTACGTACTTGCAGGAGAACAAGGACAAAATCCGCGGTATCCTCATTACGCATGGTCATGAAGACCATATCGGAGCGCTCTCGTACGTGCTGCGCCACCTGAATGTTCCGGTATATGCGACGAAGCTGACGATCGGGCTGATCGAGGTCAAGCTGAAGGAAGCAGGTCTTCTTGGAGAAGCCAAGCTCAATCTGATCGACAACAAATCTGAAGTCGAGCTTGGATGCTTTACCGCATCGTTCTTCAAGACAAATCACAGCATTCCGGATTCTGTTGGCGTGTGCCTTGATACACCAGAAGGCTATATTGTGCACACCGGAGACTTTAAATTCGACCAGACGCCTGTCAATAATCAGATGTCCGACATGGCAAAAATGGCGAAAATCGGTGAGCGCGGTGTCCTGGCCTTGCTCTCAGACAGCACCAATGCGGAACGTCCTGGCTTTACCGGATCGGAACGCGAGGTTGGTGAAGCGATTAAAGAGCAATTCCACAGATGTAAAGGACGCATTGTGGTTGCTACGTTTGCTTCCAATATCCATCGGATTCAGCAGGTAATCGACGCGGCTGCGCTGTATGACCGTAAAGTGACGGTTATTGGCCGCTCAATGGTGAATGTGGTTAATATCGCGATGGACCTTGGGTATCTGAATGTTCCGGAAGGTATGTTGGTGGAACCGGAAGAAATCAATAAACTCCCTGCCGAGCGTGTAGTTATTCTATCCACTGGCAGTCAGGGGGAGCCGATGTCAGCGCTGACGCGTATGGCACGCTCTGCACATCGTAAAGCCGACATTCTGCCTGGAGACACGGTACTTATCGCAGCCACACCGATCCCAGGTAATGAGAAGTATGTAGCGCGCACGGTTGACCAACTGTTCCGTATCGGCGCGGATGTAATATACGGTAATAATATCCACGTATCCGGACACGGTAGCGCGGAAGAGCTGAAACTCATGCTGAACCTAATGAAACCGAAGTACTTTATTCCTATCCACGGGGAATTTAGAATGCTTCGTCAACACGCCCTGCTTGCTGAACAATGCGGCGTTCAGCCGGAGAATATTTTCTTAATAGACAACGGAGATACGGTTGAGCTTAGCGGGGGCAAAGCCCGTTATGGTCCGAAGGTGCATTCAGGAATCGTGCTTATCGACGGACTTGGTGTAGGCGATGTAGGTAACATCGTACTACGCGACAGAAAGCTATTGTCACAGGATGGTATTTTAGTTGTTGTAGTTACATTGAGCAAACAAAACGGAACAATTCTGTCAGGACCCGATATTATCTCGCGCGGTTTTGTGTATGTTCGCGAGTCGGAAGCATTACTTGAAGAAGCGAATCGCATTGTAGGCCAGACACTGAACCGTTGCATGGAAGAAAACGTGAACGAATGGTCGTCGCTTAAGACGAACGTGCGCGATGCGCTCGGACGTTTCCTGTATGAACAGACACGTCGTCGTCCAATGATTCTTCCGATTATCATGGAAGTATAATCAGACACTGAAAACAAGCAGCTGGAATCCCTTGATATATAAGGGGTTTCAGCTTTTTTTAATCTGTGAAAAATCCATTTTGACCACATTTTGACCACCTTTAGTGTGCTAAAGCGATTTTTTTTTGATATTTTGCATAGCTACATTAAAATTTTGAGCCAGATCTTCTTGCATAGTAGGGAGTACATGAGAATAGGTGTTAAGAGTAATGCTTACATCAGCATGACCTAATCGTTCACTCACTACTTTTGGATTTTCTCCAAGTTGTAATAAAAGAGTTGCGTGTGTATGGCGTAAATCATGAAATCTAATTTGAGGTACGTCAGCAAACTTGCAAGCAATTTTAAAATCAGCATTGATGTCGGCAGGGTCAATCATCGAGCCGGTCCAATTTGCAACTACTAAATCATGATCCTTATAAGCAGAACTGGCAGCAAGCTTGATTTCTTTCTGTTTTAGTTTATGAGCTTTAAGTGTTTGTATGGCTAAATCAGGCACTTTGATTGTACGGATCGATCCTTTTGTTTTTGGCTCTTGGAAAGATAACTTTCCTTTTGTTTTTACTAATGTTTGCTGGATACGAATAAACCCTTTTTCGAGATCGCAATCTTTCCAACGTAAACCTAGGATTTCTCCTTTACGCATACCGCAATAAATAGCTAGTATATAAGCAATGTATAGCTTACTGTTTCCGGTTTTTCTTTTTTTAATCTCTTGTAAAAACTTATTTGTTTCTTCTAAATCCCATGTTCTTACCTGTCTTTTTTCGATTCTTGGTGGAGTCACTAACGAAGCGATGTTTTCTTTTATTACGCCCCATTCAGCTGCTTTTCGTAAAGATTTACTTATAATAGCATGCATACTGCGAATGTAACTTGCTGCAAGTCCAGTATCCATTTTCTTTGAATATAGAGCTTGAAGATGCCTTGGCTTTATATCTTTCAATTTCAAATTTCCAATCTCAGGGATGATGTGTTTTTTACATATGAAAAGTTGAAGCTCATAAGTAGATGGACGAATGGAATGTTTTGCTACATTCTCCATGTACTCTAATAAATAACTCTCATAGTCATCGGTGGATTCTTTGATGTATTTATTATTTTCTATTTGTGAGATTAGTTCAGCACATGCCTTCTCAGCCTCCTTTTTTGTTTTAAATCCACTAACGGTTTTCTGCTTTCGTTTGCCCGTTTCCGGGTCGCGCCCTACATCGATGGAAAAGGACCACTTAGAGCCACGCTTACGGAAATATCCTTTCATAACAATTACCTCCTCTATGTGAATGATACGGGTAAACTGTGTACAACAAAATGAGAATGTTTGTTCTGTTTTATAGTGAAAAAGAAGCCGTTTGATGTGCAATGGTATCAAACGGTATTCGTTATAATATATAGTGTTTAATTATGTAATGCTGTTAATTTATCCTCTTCTACGTACATGTACGATTGAGGAGCTACAAAATTATTAAAAATATCCTTTGGAGATATAGGTTCTTTGTATTCTAAGAAATCTTTAATTTTTATTGCAAAGCCTTCTTTATGCTTAGAAAAATAATCTTTAAAAAAATTTTCCGATACTCCTGAATATTTACAGGTTTGATTCCAGATCTCTTCTGGAGAATCATTTATAATTTTTTCTATTGTAAACTCACCGACGATTTTTCCTACAGGCATTGTTGAATAAACAATTACTGATTCTACATTTTTTTTAAAAATCCGTTTTCTATACTCAAATTTTTTATTTCCGTTTATAATTTGTTCTACATATTCTGGTTTAATCGATAATAATACTTTCACTAACTCCACCTTCTTCTAATATTCGGTTAAACTGTTCATCAGTTAACTTAAAAAAGCCCCAGTAACTGTTTCTATCCATACCAAGCTCTTCGATTAACTTTTTTCTAATTAGCCTTTTGCTTAGAGCAGCATTGTATGTCATTTTAACTGTATAGCATCCACCTATATTGTACCATTTTCTTAAGTCTGCCTCATCAAAAATACTGTAGGTAGTAGCATATTTGAAGAATTCATTAAAGTTACTAAATTCATTTTGGCTTCTTACTTCTTCAACTACACAAACAGAGGTTACAACTGAAGAGTATTCAGCAGATTTTCCTTGATCCTTAGTTCTGTACATTACAAAAATATCACCACGAGTTGCCCGATTTACTGGCATTCTGCAAACATAAATCTTGTGAATGCTGTTTGTATATGATACATCTTCTAATATATCGATACTTTCATTGCTCAAGATTGAATCGGGAAACATATTAGAGTGGTATTGCGGGTAAATAGATAAAATATATTTATCTGTGTCCTTAACATTGATCAAAGGATAATCCAGTAGAATATTATTTCTTAATTCTCTAAAATCTTTAACGAGAACAGCTTCAGTCCCATTAACTGTATCCTTTGCCGCTTGTTCTAAAAATCCATATCTTTTAAGCAGACCGAATAAAGGTGTATGTTTTTTGAAAATCGTTACATAGCAAACATCAACGCCTAAAGAAATAGCATAATCAAGTGCTTTTTTTATGAAGCGCTCACCTAATCTAGTACCATGGGGAGTAATCTTAAATGTGCCTATTTTTAAGGCTTTTTCACAATTAATATGTGGTTCAACATCTGTAATCGGACCATTTTCGGGTTTAAAATAAAGAAATCCTTGTAGTAACCCATTTTCATAGAACACGTAGGCCTCTTCATTTCCTTTCTTTTTGTACCAAGATTCGAATTCCTTATAGTCTGACTTTAATGAATCAAAAAAAGGATCGGCTAGGTTGATATTTCGGAATTTCTTTCTCTCTAAATATTCGCTCATTTTCGATTTTCTCCTTTAATTTCAAGATAAGAATGTAATACGGTATTGATAAAACTATAAAGGGCGTCTTTAGGATCTGTTATATTATAAATAAGTAAAGGGATATTTAATTCATGAGATATTAGCCTAGAATAATCCAACTCAGCTTTCTGGAAAGATTGTAGTAGATTAATATCATAGTCTGTGCCATCTCTTTTCCTTAATTTAAGTACTATATTTTCAATACAATCTTTCAAAACAATTATCCCTTGAGGGCGCATAATATGAAATGTTTCTTCAGGAACTTTTGTAATTATTCCTTCTTTATTTAGTAAACAAAAATGCCCATCTAAAAGAAACCATTTATTATCAGGTGTATAATTGTTTATTGCTTCAATTAATAAGTCTTGGTTTTTATCGATGTTATCGATATATTTATTTTTGGAAAATTGCTCCTTTTTTTCTTGAGCTATTAGTTTACTTGCTGAATAGTGTAATAGGTTATGACTAGAGGAGAGTTCATTACAGAAAGAGGTTTTTCCTACACCGTGTATTCCACCAACAAATATTATTTTTTTCATAACTCCTCCTGCTTTTCAAACTTTCATTAGAAAACGACACAAATAGATTTTAGTCTCTTGGTGTCGTTTTCTGTGTACAGGGTACCTATAGTATATATATAAGTTTGAATTACAAATTAATAACTAAAGCTATAAAAGCTTATATCTCTAATAGCCCCTCCTTCGCTTGGAACTCTAATGATATTTTCTAATGGCTACTTCTCTATTTATTAGCCCAGAGCCCTTTGCCTGCATCCAGTGCCTGTTTCTGCAGCTTTACAAAGCTATCGGTATACTTCACGTTTGGTGGGAACGTAGCGACCTGAGCATACCCTTCTTTCACTAATGTCTGATTAAACATTTCAGCTTTCGGATTCTTCGCATTGCCTAGCCACACGTATGCCAGTAGACGCCCGTATTTGTCCCTCTGTTGAACGTCAAACTCTAAAGTTACTGTTTGTCCATTGAGGCGCTTCTTGGTATAAGCGGAAGCTTCTGGGCCGTATGGTTGCACTGGTTTATTCGGATGCACAGTTTCAGGCGTATCAACACCGATTAAACGAATGCTTTCTTCCTTACCATTGACCTTCGCTTTGAACGTATCCCCGTCAACGACCTTCGTAACTGTTACTTTCAAGGTACCAGGAAGCTTGTTTTGAGCTGGCTTGGTTGTAGCCGGCTTTGTGGGAGCTGGTTGCGTTGCTTTTGTAGTAGGGGAGGATGTTGTTTTTGTACTTCCTCCATTATGGTAATGGTATTCTCCGTCTTTTAATCCCCATTTAGCACAGTTTGTCCGACAAGTGTGACCTCCGTTTGCGTCAGTCCGACCAGGATGAGCAGAGGCAGATAATGGAGCTGCTACTAGTCCTAACATAAGGATGAGTGCGAGTATTTTTTTCATAAAATCCTCCTTAAGATGGTTATTGAGTTAATTCCTTTTCTCTACTTCAGCATTGCTACAGCTTGCTTTGTGTATGGTGGTCTGTAAGTAATAACTGTAAAAAAGCCCCCTTATATGGGAGCATGAGTAATAGTCCTATTCACATGCAGTGCTGTTTTCATACCTTGAATTTTCTTTTTTAGGAAATCAACTCCATTTTATTGTAACTTAATGGTGCTAAATGTACTAGGTCTAAAGATTAGACAAGTTTCGACATAATGATACAAATGGCGCACCTTACTTTCTCAGATAGTGCATTTTTTGCACTCTATTCCATTTAATGGATGTTATAGTATAAAGTCAAGAAAATGAAGGTGAGGGGATAGCAATGAAAGCAACAGGTGTTGTTCGTAAAGTGGATGAGCTGGGACGAATAGTATTGCCAGTTGAATTACGTCGTACGTTAGGGATTGCTGAAAAGGACGGATTGGAGATTTTTGTAGACGGTGAACAAGTAATTCTGCGTAAGTATCAGCCGGCATGTTCATTCTGTAATTCAATGGATGATGTGACAGAATTCAAAGGAAAGCTGATATGTGGAAATTGCCAAGATGAGATAGCTAAATGTAAGTAAGAAAAAAGCTACCGGGTAAGTCAAGCCAGGTAGCTTTTTCTGTGTTTATCTTTTGCTGATACATATTGTGATTTGCTTACTACTTATTGTATTTCATTACTTCAAAATCAGATATTTGATCGAAAACAATATGATCTTTTCTGCTGGAGAATGGGCCGATATTATAGTTTTTGTTTATAACGTAATATTTTAAGCCAGAACCGTTTGTGCGTCTATTATACCAGTTGATAAAGGCTTTTATCTCGTCAGCAGACATATCATATTCTTTACGGTTTGCATTTGTCATCGTAATGACTAGTAAAGCACGATTACCTTTTATATCAGGATCAGGTCCTGTTGAACCACCTGCTGTTGGTGTAGCAGATGCTTCGTTAGAAGTCTTAGTTTCTGCACCGTTTTCCAGTGCAGTTACTACATAGTAGTATGTTGTTCCGTTCTGTACGTTATTGTCAACGTATGATTTATCTGTTACGTTATTAGCGATTACTTCATATGGTCCACCAGGAGTTGTTGATCTTTTTACAACATAGCCTTCGGCGTTGATATTAGTACTCCAGTTAAGGTTTACTATAGAGTTACCACCAGTTGCGGTTAAATTAATTTCTGTAGTATCAGATGTAGGTGGTGTAAAATGCATATTTAAAAAAGTTGAATTCCTTAGTTCAAAACAAGGAAAAATCACCAAACAAGACAAAGCGCAAGTAGTCCATGAGTTAAGGCATGAATTTCCGGCGAAAGCACTTCTACAGCTCGCAGACATTCCGCGTAGCACATATTATTATTGAGTGAAGAACTTCGGCCGCCCTGATTCGGATGCAGAGTTGAAAGGATGGATTCAAACCACTTATGACGAACATGAAGGTCGTTATGGATACCGCCGTATTCGTGATGAGCTACAAATCGCGGACACAAAGTAAATCACAAAAAAGTGCAGCGTATTATGAAAGAATTAGGATTAAAATGCCTTGTCCATATGAAAAAATATCATGCTTACAAAGGGAAAGTCGGTAAGATTGCACCCAATATTTTAGCACGCAATTTCCAAGCTGAAAAACCAAATGAAAAGTGGGTTACAGGTATTACTGAGTTTAAATGATTTGGAGAGAAGTTATATGTATCACCTGTGTTTGATTTATTTAATGGCGAAACCATTACATATACAATGGGTTCAAGACCCACCTATTCACTTGTTTCAACGATGTCAGATCAAGCCTTCGAACGTTTAACAGAGGATGACACACTCCTTATTCATTCTGATCAAGGCTGGCACTATCAAATGAAACAATACCATAACACCCTTGATGAACGTGGCATTACACAAAGTATGTCCCGTAAAGGGAACTGTTACGATAACGCAGTTATTGAAAATTTCTTTGGTATGATGAAATCGGAATTTCTTTATCTAAAAGAATTTGAAAGTGTTGAACACTTTAAGCAAGAACGAGCAAAATATATAGAATACTATAATCACAAACGAATCAAAGCAAAATTAAAAGGCATGAGCCCGGTACAATACCGAGCTCATGCCCAACAAGCCGCCTAATGAAATAGTCTGTCTAACTTTATGTGGGCACTTCACTTTTTTAAGTGCCCATTATTCGGGTTACAGTTCATACTCCAGCTTCGTTTTTTTCTGATGCACCCATGTATTGGATTTTATACAAGAGATGTAGTACGCTTCTTTCTCGTGTATGTGCTGAAGATCTATGATGTGAATAATCGGCTTTTATCTTTAAAGGATAAAGAGGCATAAGGAGTGTAAAATTGCAACTCTTTTTAGCTCAAAGGTATACTCCCAAACAAAATTAATGTGTTCCTTCCCAAGAAGCAAAAGGTAAGGCATCAGATCTTCTCACATATAAGGAATAGATGAGAGATGAATGTTAGACTTTTAGTGATATTTTGTATTATACATAATGTAATATGGTGTTTTTCTAATACTTACTTTTCATCAGGTTCTTCTAAGCCCCAATCTAAAACGTCCAATCCTCCGAAACCAACCCTCGCATGGATATTTGTACCCGAAAGAGTAGTAATTTTCTTCTCTTTGAAGAGTCCACCTTGTTCTTCAACAGGCGTAATATGAGGGGGGACCAGTAAATCAACTCCACCAAATCCGCATTGGGTATTTATTTGCTCAGTTCCTCGTAGTTCTGTCCAGCCTAAAGTTACACTACCAAAAGAAATGTTAATCGAAGCTTTACCTGATAACTCATTGAGCGAGACGTCACCACCACGTAGATTAATATTAATGTTTTTTGAATGTGTTATGCCGGCAACTTCACCGAACTGACCTTTTATATCTACATCTCCTTCTCCACCATTCAAAATAATGACTCCTGCCGTAAAAGAGGCGCTGACTTTTGTTTGAAGCGGAAGATGAACCTCTGTAAATATTTTTTGCTTTTGTCCATGGCGAAAGTATGTCGCCATATTGCGACCTTCTATAACAAGGGAACGTTCAACTCGTTCGATACGTTCTGGAAGAAGGTGCTTTTCACCTGCTGAAACCACTGTAACATTGGATTCAGCATCAAAACAAATTAATAGATTACCCAGGACATTTACATCAATGTATAACTCCTCTAGTCCAGCTGCCGCTATATTTTTGACTACTACTGGATTTTTTATAGCTCCGCTAGGGAATTTACATAAAGTTTTAGGGGGGAGTAAAGGCATCATGTCACTCCTTCATTTCCTTGTTATGGTATATTATTCCTTTTCATTTTACTATGGCTAAAAAACTAAAATAACCAACCTGAGACTGATTTAATTGTATACTTACCAGTCAAAGGATTGCTATAACCACATCCTTAAATCCCAAAATACTCATCTCTCTATTTGATATAGGAAGAGGATAACGCGCTTTTCTCTTCAGGAAGAGTGTTCTCAACTTGATGGCGATGGTGTTACGCCAGCTTTCCTTGCTTCAGTACAATTCTTGTATACAACTTTTTTCGTGGGTTGCTTTTTAGTAGCAGCAAGAGAATGGTCAATCGCGACCGTACCTCCAAGAAGAGCAGCAACGACAAATAAAGTAGAAACTCTTTTAAACATGATATCCTCTTAGATTTCTAATTTTGATAGAGTGTGCTGTCTATACATATGTATGATTTTACAAGAAAGTAACTCTTTTCATTGTAACTCAGCGATGATAAATGAACTGGGTTTAAAGATTAGACAAATTTCGACACGGTACTATGGTTGTATAGATAATTGTTACGTTATTAAATTTTGCTTGGTCTTTTAATCATTTAATTTATATCGAATCATCTCACCGTTAATTTTTCGCTCTTCTTCTTGTATGTACGTAGAAAATTGTATATCTAGCCTTACTTGTAACAACCTTCTCCTTATTTGATGTAATCGTTCAGCTGCTAACTCGTAAGGAACACGGAACTCCTTAGAAAGAACGTCGATAGCTTCATTCTCATACTGAGGTATAGGTAGTTTTCTCAACATAAAAAAAGGAATAGAGGCGTATAGCTGAAATGTTCTTGCTTGCCGTTCCTGTAGTTCTTTAAAAGCTTCAGGTATCCTTTCCTGGTTCCCTGCATGTTGTAAAGGATGACAGAGCTCATGATGAAAATCTGAGCGCTTAGAAAGCTCATCCAAAGCATTATTTAAAAAGATAACAAAGAAATTGTCCTCGTCATCTTCCCATCGAACATGGCTTTTTGCTTTAGTATCAACGACTTTCCCTCCAAACACTTCAGCAATACGTTCAATATCCATATCAGCTGGAGTTAGAATACCGTTAGTTTGATATACCTCCTCAATCCAATTCTCTACATATGTTGGTTTGTATAATGATAAATCAAACACGACTGATCCTCTCCCTTTTCTCTATTTGTGGGAATATACGTTCTGTTTTCTATGTATAAAAAAGTCCTAAACCATTTAGGATTTAGGGCTTTTATTCTTTCTTTTTTGCTTTCATGCGTCTGAATAATTCCAGACTCTCTTTAAGATATTCTTTTTCTTCTTCAGTTATCGGTCCTTCTCCATCGATAAAAGCTAGCCCATCTGATTCATCATTTGAAGCTTTATAAGTTGGAGATGGTTCATTGGTACGGCCAAGAAGATAATCGGTTGAGACCTCGAAGAAATCAGCTATTTTTTGAAGGGTATCATAATCAGGTTGACGTTTATCTGATTCATAACTAGATAGAGTATTGTTTTTAACACCGATTTTTTCTGCTATAAATTTTTGAGCATATCCATTTTTTTCGCGTAGATATTTAATTCTTTCCCCGAGCGTCATTTTTGCCAACACTATCACCCCTTATTTCACCTCCTAATTTATCATAAATTCACCAAGAGAGAAAAATATATCTCGTATTGAGAATTTGATTGTTGACATTCTCGTATTGAGAATTTATACTGAGCTCAAGAAGTTCACAAAACGAGAATTAAGGTGGTGAATTGAATGAGTAAGTTAATTGGAAAAAGAATTAAGAAACTTCGTTTAGAAAAAGGTATCACACAAATTTATCTTTCTAAGAAGCTTGGATATAAGTCTCCTTCAATTTTAAGTGAGATTGAAGCAGGGAAAAAGGGATTGGATGCTGACAAAGTTCCTTTAATTGCTGAAGTATTAGGAGTTCCAGTAAATGTCCTTTTTTTTGAAGAAAAAGTTCTCGAATCGAGAATTGATTCGGCGTAATTAAAATTTTTCGTATCTCAATTACCAAAACCAACCTCAGTTGGAAAGGAGACGAGAATCTTGGAACAACCAAAAACTGTTGAAGATTATCCATTAGTCCTCACTGCAAAAGAAATCTGCGAAATTCTTTCGATTTCCAAGCCAACGGCTTACGAACTGATGAAACGTACAGATTTTCCAACGCTTCCAATCCCAGGACGAATTCGCCGGGTGCAAAGAGATGCTTTCTTTCGGTGGATGGAAGGACAGAAGGGAGAAACGGCATGAACCACATTACCACAGCCGATGACTTCCCAACCATCGTTGATGCAATGTGTTTTTACAGCGCTGAAATTGATCGTATCGCTGAGTTGGAGACACCAGAGAAACTGCGCGAAATGGATAAGCTCGAAGCATTGGCTCTTAGTATCGCAGCCCGAATAGAACGTGAGAAAGGAGGTGAGGCGACTTGAATGAGTTACTTCTTTACTAAAAATTGAATAAGGTTCGCTTTTAGTACCTTCTATATTCATCATATATCGCATTAAAAATATCGTCTGTTCTAATTCGGATCGAAAGGGAGGAGTCGAATTGAGGTTCGGAGCTATATTACAAGCATGCCGGGAGCGGGCCGGGTATACGCAAGAACAAATGGCTGAATTGATTAACCGTTCCCGAAGCTGTATATCGAAATTGGAAAATGACAGGAAAACGTTAGATGCACAAACACTTATTGAGTGGGCTAAGGCTACACAGGCAAACGAAGTCGTCGTTGCGTTTTTATACGGGATGGACGGGTTCGGGATGATACAAAACGTTATGAGTTTATTAGGTGGATAAGAAAGGAGCTAGGTAAAACGATGAATGAACAATTAAGACGATTAAAAAAGATGGCTGAATGGCATCAGTCGATGGCGGATGACTTGCAATTCATTGAAGAACCACATGCAATAGGGCAAGTTGAGTACCACTTGGAGAAAGCTCGGAAATACTGGCATCGCTATGGCTGGTTGTTGGCAGAGATCGAAACGGTGAAAGAATGGGGCGAGGAGCTAGCTTTACTTCCGGGGAAGGTGTTGAGATGAAAATGTATGTCGTATATGTCAGTCGCGTTATGAAGGCCAGTGAAGTACGCCAGGCATGCACTGTAACGAAGTTGATGCCAGATAGATATCTGATAGACACAGTACCCGAAGGAAAAAAGAAGGCCGCTGAGCGCGGGAACGCTCAAACGGCCTAGACACTTAATCAATGTAAAAAAAGCATAACACACGTTCGCGTGTACAGCAAGCCTATCTCGGGCCTGCTGCCAGGACTGTGGGGATAGAACGATAGACAACTCTCAACCAACCTCGCAATTCTGGCAGCACTTCCGAGAAGTGCAATACATACAAAAGGCAGGTGAGAAAAATGAAAGCAGGAGAAATTAGCTCCATGGTTTTTTATGAGCAAGAAGATTTCAACGCATGGTTGATGGATAATCCGAAAACGGAGATTGTCCAGCTTCAACTTGCACCTTATGTTCACATCAATAAATGGGATCAAATCGATACAGACGCCATGTTTATGGTGATTTACCGCAAATAAAAATAGCCCGTCCGCCAACGGGCCATCTAAAAAGGGCAACTTGGTAAACACATTTTCAATGTACCATGAACGCCCATTGAAAATCAAATATGAGGTGAAAAGAATGCAAAAGCAGCTTGATATCGTTTCTTTTCTTCAATACGAGCTACGCATTGTTGAAGGGAGAATTGCTTTTTCGAAGGAAGCAAAAGAGGCAGCGTTAGCTTCAGATGAGTATGACTTTGCCAAAGGGTTTGCAAGCGGATTTGCTGCTGGTGAGTTATTTGCACTTGAACAAAAGAAGGAGACGCTGAAGCAACTCCTCCAAGTAGTAAACGGAGAATCCGATCCATTCGCCATAGAAACGGTAGAGGAGATGGCTATATATGAAGCTGTATGAGCTTACGGACGCCTATCAGAACCTGCTTGAGGTGATGGAAGATGAAGAACGAGGAGTTAATCTTACCGATGCGCTTGAGTCCATCGAAGAGGCGATTGACAACAAGGTAGAAAACATTGCAAAGCTAATCAAAACAATGGATGCCCAGGTAAAGGCATTGAAGGAAGAAGAAACACGTTTGGCAGATCGCAGAAAGATGCTGGAAGCCCAAATGGACGGCCTAAAGCGGTACACGCTCTCTACACTGGAGCAGGCTGGATTAACAAAAGTAAAAGGCACTATTTTTACAGTTGGTATCCGAAACAACCGACCGAGCGTGGTAGTGGACGAATCCAAATTACCAGTAGAGTTTTTGATTCCACAACCACCGAAACCGGACAAGCAGCGGTTATATGAATTGCTGAAGGATGGGCAGGTGATTGCTGGTGCAAGACTTGAAACGAGCCACTCTCTTAGCATTCGATAATTGTGCCATGTGCAGTGCTCCGATTGAGCCGGGGGAGAAAATCACCCCGGTTCATGACGGAGCTACAAAGAAGCAGACGGGTGTTATCTGCTCCGGTTGCAGAAATGAGTTTGTGAACTAAGGAAGGGATAAAGATGGACGCTACCAAGATAGTAGAAGCCTTACAAGCGCCATTCCCACCAGAAGATATTGAATGGCGTGTTGGTTCGACGAACAAAGATAAAACGAAAGGGTTGGCACTGGCTTATATAACGAACCGAGCGATTCAAAATAGGTTGGATGAAGTGTTTGGTCCGTTTGGTTGGCAGAATCAATTCAAAGAATGGAAACAAGGATCGCAATTATGCGGTATTTCTGTAAAGTTCGGGGATGAATGGATTACGAAGTGGGATGGCGCGGATGACTCTAACCAAGAAGCCACTAAGGGCGGTCTGTCAGACAGTATGAAGCGTGCTGCCTATCAGTGGGGGATTGGTCGATACCTCTACAAGCTTCCGCAGAATTGGGTGGAGATAGAACCTATCGGAAGAAGCTACAGGATTAAGAAGAAGCCCGCCTTACCTTCTTGGGCTATCCCGAAGGGATGCAAGCAAGGTAGCAGTGAGGTACATTATGAAGGGCAGCACACTGGGCCTGATATCTCCATCCCGGCTACCATTCGAGCAAAGTGGACCACACTTGTTGGAAATGAAAATGCATTACCAGAGCAATATGACGCTTGGAGAAACGAAGGAAAAACAGATCAACAAATTGAGCAGCTTTTAACAGAGAAAATTCAAGAAAAGAATGGAACAAAAGGTAATGGACCGACTGGAAATGGGACAGCCTCTGAGAAGCAACGTAAAGCTATCTTTGCCATTGCCAAAAGTAAAGGTCTGAATGAAGAAAATATCAAGCAGCTTATTCAATATCTTAATCATAAACAAAGTACATCAGAACTGACTTCAAATGAGGCAAGCGATTTAATTTCTCTTTTGAACCAGGTGGAACGAGATGAATTACTCGCGATGATCTCAAACAGTAGAGGGCCTGATTTTGGAAAGTCGATCGATATATCCGATGACGATTTACCCTTTTGACGAGCGCAATGACCCGTTGGGGTATGTTGACCGGATGCCAAAGCGTAAACGTAAAAGTAGTAAATGAGAGAGGTTCCTAGAGCTTCTCTCTAGCCATTTATAAAAGATATCTCACATAGGGGAGTGAGAAGATGACAGACAGTTTTCCGTTTTACTTACATTCTGGCCTCCTGACGAAAGAGCACCGGAAGCGGATGGGCGCAGCTATCTGGGAGTTCCTCTGGTGTATTGATAAAACAACAAAAGAATATAGCGTAGATGGGCAGGTATTCGGCCAGGTGTTAGGCGGAAAACCTGTCAAACTTAGTGACATTGCGGATGATATTGGAGGGAATAAGTCAACCATTAAACGGAATCTGGACAAGCTCGAAGAAGAAGGGTACCTCAGTTTGATTCGTGCTCCCTATGGGTTGATGATTACTGTTCATAAGTCAAAGAAATGGCCCAAAAAAGTCGTTGCAAATACGCAACCACAACCTAATAAAAGGAAATTTATCGTTGCGAAAACGCAACGGAGGAAGAAAGTGGCGTTGCAAAAATGCGTATTCTCGTTGCAAAAACAAAACGCGCGTTGCAAAAATGCCTATTCTAATAAAGACAAAGCAATAGACAAAACAAAAGACTTAAATAATATCTCTGCTACTGATGCTATAACAGGTCCGTTGCAAAAACACAACGTAAAATCGGATGATAAGGTACCGACCCCAATGTCATCTGGTAACCCGGAAGAGTGTATAGTGCCGACCTCAATGGCTCTTCCAGAACAAAAAAACAATGTGATCGATTTCGCTTCTAAAACCGGTAAGGAGGGGGTGCCGCTCTCCCGGAAGGATGCCGTTTCTTCCAGCCCTGATGTAGATGCCGACTCTACGCAGCGTAAAATATCCGCGCCGGAATACAGGAGACGAATTGAAGAGCGATACATTGCCAGACGAGCTTCGGGCACAGAGTTAAAACCTACCGACGATGAGGTAATCCGTGAGTTGATTCGAACGCGTGTGCCGTTAAGTATTGTGCTAGAGGGCATCGACAAAGCATTTCAGAAGCACAAGCCGAGGCATAGCCGTGACAAGATTAATAGCCTGAATTATTGTTTACCGATCATTCTTGATATGCACGCAAAGAACCAGGCGAAGACAGATGAATCGGTGGAATTACCGATGACTGCGGGTAAGAAAAGAGCAACGTATTCATCGCATGTCAGAGGCAAGCACACAGGAATTCCACCACTGATCCTAGAGCAAATAGAACGTCAAAGGAAAGCGGAGGCTGGGGAAGAAGTTTGTCCGAGTCATCAAGCCCCAGAGGAGGATCTTGAACGCAAGCGACGCCGAGTACAGGAATTACTAAAAGCAATGGGGGATAAAAAATGACGAGATGGAGAAAAAGCAGTTTTGCCAATCGTGGCATGGCGTTTGAACAGCAGTTGGACTATACAAACCGGCTATATGAGCAACAAGGAATTGCTGTGATTAACAAGCGACCGACACCTGTGAAAATCCTTGGCCGAAATACGAGGGGCATGGTCAATGGATATCTGGAAAAGCCGTCTACCGTTGATTATGACGGGACATATACCGGGCGCTCCGTCGTTTTTGAAGCCAAGAGCACGAAAGAGTTGACCCGGTTCCCGCTCGATAACGTACATGAGCACCAAGTTGAATACTTGGCCAAGTGCCATGGGTGTGGAGCGATTAGCTTTATGCTAGTTGAGTTTGCTAATCATCAGATAGTGTACTTGTTGCCGTATGAAGTACTGGAATGGTACTGGCAGCGTGCAAAGACAGGGGGACGGGGCACAAAAAGTATTCCATTACAGGATTTTGATGTACATGCCTATCAGGTGCCACCAGGACGGGTACCAGTTGATTATCTACAAGTTGTTGAAAAAGTATGGAGCATAGGAGGCGTAGCGGTATGAGCGCGGTATTTTTCGAAGAAGCACCGGAAGTGCGTGAGATAGCAGAAAGGATTATCGATAAACATCATCCTCATTTGAAGGATGCGAAGGGAGTAATCGGCTATTACTTTCGTGATGGAAACAGTGACTGGGCAGGTAAGGCAAAGAAATGCACGGCATTTGAACGACATGTGACTGATTATATGCTGTTTGTCTTTATTAACAAAGATGCCTGGAGAGTATTTACTCCGGACCAGCGGCAAGCTTTAGTAGACCATGAGTTGTGTCATTTCAAACGTAAAAGTGAACGGGTATGGAACGAAGAGAAAAAAGTATGGGAAGACAAATATGACCCAGCAAATGCTTCGGAAAGCTGGCAAATGCGTGAACATGATGTAGAGGAATTCAGCGAAATTATTCAGCGTCATGGTCTGTGGGAAACAGGTATCGAGAGGTTTGCGGTAGCTGTTCGAGAGGCAGACTATCAAATGGATCTGGAGGATTACGAAAGGGAGCAATTGCGTGCTGTGAAGTAGAATATCGGTTGCTCGCCGGGGAGACTCGGTGGGCACTACAAAAAACGTCCCATCAATTGGAGCGAAGGGACGTTACTAGCCTATTTGTTTTTAGCATAGAGAAAATTATATTTGCTGGCATGTTTAAGTTCATCTGTCAAAATTTCAAATACCATGTTTTTAAACACTGTATAGGGGATGGTGAAGTAAATTTTTCGGTAAAGTTCTACTGCACTTAACTCACCAAATATAGCCTTTTCAAGGCCAGCAAGATAACTAGGTGGTATGTTGAAAGGTTCACCAGTAGTTGATTCGGTAATTTGTTGGCCTGTTAAAGCATAATACATGTGTCTAAACATTTGCCGATGTCGTCTTTCATCATCACGAATGGAAGTAATGATTTCCCTATCCTGATTGGATGGAGCGTTTTGGATTAAGTAGTCGTAAAAAAGTTCATCATTTCGTTCGCCCTGTACCGCTCTTTGTAAGAGAGGGAGAACGGCTTGTAGATTAGTCTGGTACATCTGATATGGGGGCGGTACAGATTGGGTTTGATACTGTACGGGTGTAATTGTAAAAGGGTATGAACTGTACTCTTGCATGATATTGCTGGGATATAAGTTCATGGAAAATTCCTCCTGAGCTTAGAGTCCTTAACATTTTATGAACGGACACCCAAAAGGTGAGAAGAAATAAAAAAGGCCGACACAGGTCGGCAAGTGAAAAGAAGGTTTACTCTCATAATATACCATATTTAGGCAAATGGGTAAATGAGGAAATTGATAGGAAGACATAAAAAAAGAACCAGTCTAAATGACTGGCCAAAGCTCAGGACTTGGGGGGAATGTCAAGTCTCATAAGGAATATAGCACAAGCCTATGAACGGATGAAATAGAACATATGGAAATGTAAGGAGAATGTAAGATGAATCAATTTTTTTACAATTCAACCCATATTGTGCAATAAAAAAAGGCCGACACAAGTCGGCAGTGAAGTGTAAAAGGTTTACTCTTATAATATACCACATTATGGAATATGGGTGGGTAAGGAAATTGATAGAAGGCATAAAAAAGAGCCAGTCTAAATGACTGGCTGGAAAAGAAATATTATGAAACCAAAACGAGCGCTCTATCCCCACGAGAGCGCCAAATAAGACTATAGCACAAGTCTATGAACGGATGAAATGGACAAATTATGGTAATCGGGTGGACATAAAATGCGCGAGATTAAGTATCAAGCATGGCTCCATGATGAAAGGCAAATGATTAATCTCATAGAAGGCAGTATGAATTCAGAGAGAAAGGGATAAGGGAAGAAGTTGATAACAAACAGCCAAAAGGGCCAGTGTAAGCTGGTAAGGGAATACCCCACAATACTCCCTTTCTCAGGGGCATTACTAATATAACCATAAAAAACAATAAAAATGCATGATTTTAGGAATAAATCGAGGTTTACTTTGGAAAGAGTTTAAGCAATAAAAAAAGCCCTTCTGCATTGCAGAAGGGTAGGAAAGGGTATAGAGAGTAACCATTTTAATTATTGCCTACTCTCCTGATAAATAAACAAAACCCCTTCCGAAGAAGGGGATTCAGTGGAGGTAATTCATGTTGTACTTATATATTTCCCATAAATACAGAGAATAAACCAAAAATTTTTTCTGCATTGTAGAAGGGCAGGGAGAGTAAAGTAAAGGTATATACCATTAGTACATGTATTAAAAATAGCTCCCCTCTGTAAAACAGAAGGGAGCAAATATGGTAAAACCGTTGGCTATGTTTTTATATGCGGGTGAATGAAAAAGTGTTACAAAAAACCCCCTCTCTAGATTTGCGGTCTGGAGAGGGAGTCTCTGCTTTGGTAGCAATATTACTGTTCAAGAATATTTTACCATGAGCAGGGGGAGTCGTCATGCAAATGTCGTTTTTGCCGAAAATTGACCGGAGAGCTACACAAAAAAGAGTCGAGGAAGCACTGGAGACGGCGCGTATTTACAAGCAGATCGGCTTTGTTCGTCGGGAGATGAAAAACACACCTGCCTATGAGGCCAGGTATCATGGTGCGACGAACAAAACAACCGATGCAACAGCAGATTGTGCCGTTTGGAATGTAGATAAGGAAGAAGAGATACGGGTGCTGACAGAGCGCATAGAACGGGCTGTGAGTCGTTTAGGAAAGAAGGAAAGGGAAATTATTGAGAAACGCTACTTAGAAGACGAGGGCTTTGATTATATCGTTGCTGGCGAGGTCGGATTGAGTGAGCGAACATACACTAGGATAAAGGCGAGGGCGTTTTATAAGCTGGCGTTTATGTTGAAGCTGGAAGTATTGGCTGAAGAACAGGACCCGGTACCAGTATAAGTACCGGGTTTTACATTAAAATGATGCTTTTTTTTTCCATCGTGTATACAACGTAACATAAAGAAAAAATAAAACTGGAAAAGCATAAGACACAATATAGGCTTCCCGGCTCCACCATTTGCTCATCACCTGAACCTGGTTATAGTCTGGCCTATAAATAAGGAAACTGAAGAGCAAAAGTAATGGCAAAATATATGCAGGCAGCTGCCAATTTTGTTTGTTAAAGAGGTAATTAATGTTTTCAGTGACAATAAAGAGAAACGGAAGGATTACCGCTGAAAAAATGAGCGTATAGAACGATAAAAATACGATTTCAAATCGTTCAAGAAAAGGAAACTGAATCGGCTTTACGAGTGCAAGCGTGGGCCATAAAAATTCAGGGATTTCATCTGGACTAAAGTAAAGGAAACAGCTTAGTGTAATCTGTAGATAAACAAGTAAAGTGATGCCATTGGCTATGATAATTCCTTTCGCCGCAGATTGTTTGCTTTTTAGATAAGGATAAAGAATCCATGCCATTTCAAATCCAATAAATGATGTCAGGGTTAGTGGCACTGCATGTAAAATAGGCAACCATCCTTCTTTTAAGACAGGCAGTATATAAATCCATTTCGCATCTTTTAAGGGTATCAATAGTAAAATGGGCAACCAAAGCGTAAAGAAAAAGATAAATTCTGAATATCTGGCTAAGATTCGTATCCCGCCCTGGAGAACCATATATACGGGAATGAGAAAGATAAGAGCAAGTAGAAAATGAGAAGTGTCTGATAAGATAAATACTTTAATGATTCCTACTACACGGTAACAAATAATAACAGCAGTAAATAAAGCAGAAGCCATCCATATAATAATCCATGTCCTTCCTAACCATTTCCCCAAGTAACGTGTGAGCATATCATATATAGTAGCACCTGGATATTTTGCCATCACCCCAACCATGCATAAGCTTACAATGAGGGAAATGATCCACCCAACAAAGATAGAAATCCATCCATCCGTACTTGCCACTTGGGCTAAGTCTGCAGGAAGTCTCAGGATGCTTGTTCCTACCTGTGCTGCATTAATACCAAGGATATATTGTAAGAGTGTAACTTCCCTTTTTTTTGACTTATCCATGTATCCTTCCTGCCTCGACTGATTTTGTTTCATTCTGTACCCGTTATTATGTGAAATTGGATGTAATGTTATTCTTTGGGTATAAAATTCATTTATGATGAAGGGATAGTGGCGTGATTTTGGCGTGAGATTGGCACGCAATTTGGTGATAGGGGTGTTATGATGATAATGTCAAAAGATAAGCGGAGGGGCCGTTCCGAGGGAGCGGTCTTTTTTAAATTCCGACAACTTGATTTATGGCTATTTAATAAATAAATGTAGGCTGTTACCCATTAGAACATCTATGCATATCTTATTTTGAAAGTTTATTTTAGGAGGCTTGTTCATGTCCAATGGATTTGTTGCTCGCTCGTTAGATGAGGTTCGTTTCTGGTCTTATGAAAGAACACTCATTGTTTATTACATTGGGCCTTCGATGTGAAGATACTCAGCTTATAAATGAAGCACAACAATTTTTTCGTATCTTCGAACAAATTGAGAGCCAATCACATGCTTTTACTTTGAAAACAGATCCCCGACAGATTACACAATTTAATGCAGAGGTTTATAATGCCGTCTCTCATATTTGGGTTTATAAAAGAAAACTTCTTGGTCTTATTTTACATTGCAAGTTGCCTGGAGCTAATTTATTCCCTTTACTTATTGATCATGTAAGTAGGGAGGCAAATTATTTTAGAAATAGGTTGTCAGAGTTAAATCAAGGTCAATTAGAGCCAATAACCGATGCCATTATCGATGAAAACGTATTTTTCTTGCGTATTATGGCCGATCATGCGAAATTTATTGGTCATCTTCTAGACCCGTCAGAACGAAAACTCGTAGAGCAGGCTCAGGAATTCAGCAATGATTTTGATCAATTATTATTTCAAGCAATTGACTTGGATTCTATGCGTCCACAATCACAAACGTTCCCTCTTCTTAGTCAGTTTCTTGACCAAAACAGAGTATCTGTAAAATCACTTCGTGATTTTAAAAAGACGGCTCGCGATTTAATTGAGGCATGCCGTATTAAAAGTATTATTCATCCGTTACTGGCTGATCATGTATTCCGTGAAGCGGAGAGATTTCTGGAGATTATCGATATGTTTGAAAGGGCACTAACAGGAAAAAATCTGTTAGTAAATGCTAAAAATGTCCGATAATACCTACTTTGTAAACTAAGGTAGCCGTTCCTCAACCGGAACGGCTTTTTGTCTTGTAGAAAAAAGTGATGTGAAAATGGCAAGATTTTGGCCAGAGTTGGTGATAGAGGTGTTATGATGATAGTGCCAGAAGATAAACGAGGGGGCCGTTCTAGGAAAAACACCTTAGCTTTTTAACAAATTTGATGTTTAACAATATCGGTTATGTAAAAGGCAGCCCTTTGGTGTATACCAAAAAAGCTGCTATATTATAAGGTCCTCCTTATATAAGAGGACTTTGAATTAAGGTGGAGAATTCAAAATTATGGATATGACCATCGTTCAGTGTAGTTCTCCCTTTGGCAAAGTGTACATGTTTTCCATTACCGATAGGAATAGCAGGACCCGTTACTATTCTAACTTGATGAAGGTGACCAAAAAAATCAGTATTGACCGTGATTACATGTACATGGCTATTACCTCTACGGATCGCTTGGCTTGTAACTCCGGCAAAACGATGGTTATGCCTGTCTGCTCCTGCTTCTGCCAATTTGGTACTACCTAAAAATTCGTGCGTGTGTGTCTGTGCTCGTTGTTTTGTATATATTTTGCGATTCGGCTTGTTTTTTATCTTGAAATTTTTTTTGTTCATAAGGAAGCCTCCTTTAAGTAAAATCGTATACTATTATATGCTTGTCTTTTCTTTTTGGTTTAGGTGAGTACTATGGAGGAAATGACTTTTTTATAAGATGATTAATGACATCTGTTTAGACTTTCAGGATAAAAATGTGCGACATGAAATTGGGACGCTGTTTGAAGATAAGCAAAGGGGCCGTTCCGAGGGAGTGGACTTTTTTGGGTTTAAAAAGCGGATACATAATAGCATTTCATTGATTTTTCTGCACGAATTTGATGCATATAATCAAAAAGACTTACTATTTGGTTTAAAATAAATGAGTTATATTATTTTACTTTCTTAATGATGGATTTTTAGAAAGGGAGAGGGTACATGAAAAGAAAAAACGCTTTATTTTTATTAAGTAATGAAGAGTTATTAAAAATATATACTCAAGCGATATCTCTTGACTTGGACGATGATTTTATTGAGTTGATTAAAGCTGAATTAATAAGAAGAGGCATTCGTTTTTAATATGTTCTTGACCTGAAAGAGAAGGGGTTTTAACGATAGAGATGTTATATGATGATAGGATTAGAAGGTAACGAAGGCCGTTCCAGAGGAGCGGCCTTTACTAGTATAGTCCAAGCTTTTTTAATGCTATATAGTAGCGGTAAATAATAAAATAAGGCAGAACATAGGACCAAAATGTCCAAAGGATATTCCAGTTTTGACCATATGATACTTTACCAAATACCAGCATTACATATTCAAGAAGTGTAGTAGCTAAAGAAAAAATAAGAATGATTGCATACGGCCTTATCTTTTCTTTTTGAATGAAATAAATTAAATAGCTGGAAAGTACAGGGTATAACCCAACATCAAAAGGAAATGATGAAAGTAATTTAATTTTTAGCACAGGCTTAAAGTTCCAGAACCCAAAATAAAATCCAAATAAGTTAATGGTATAAGCTAGCATGGTACCTAAAGGAGCAATAAGTAAAACCGTCTTTTTATCTTTGTTATAAAGCCAGATACCAAAAATCCAAGGTATTACAAAACCTAAAAAAATACTTCCGAGCATATACGTCTCCCCTCATTGAGTTAGTAGTGTTATAAGTATTTCCAAATTTATTCTTGTATATGACGGTTTGATTAGGGGAGTGTCAGAAGATAAGCAAAGGGGCCGTTCCGAGGGAGCGGTCCTTTTTGTTATGAAATTTAATCAATCTCAAATAGGGTTAATTTCTGAGGGTAAATGAATGTCTTTGACCAAGGGGGTAAAGTTATCGACTGAATTCTTAAAAGTGTTCTAGGTAAATGTGTACATCAGTATAAAAATGTTTGTTATTTAGATGCCTGTCTAAGCAAATCTAGTATTTCTTCATATAGTGTAATAAAAATGTGAGGAGGTATTGGATTTGCAAAAAAAAGTAACGAGTAAAAAAGGTACTCTTTTAACTAAAAGAAAAGGTGTTAAACGACTGCTTCCTGTAAGAAAAATGACAAGCCTTATTAAAGTGGTTAGGCCTAATGCTACGACTGTGATTGGTACCGATGAAAGTTGGTTTAATGCGATAGAAATCTCACGGGAATCGTTTTGGGTTCCAACCAATACGGCAAAGTGGGTATGGGGAGCCAATGATCCGTTTGGTGCTGCGGCAGTTGTTAGTAGAAGGTTTAGAATCCGAAGGGTAAGAGATGTTATTAATGCTACTCTTTTCTTTGCAGTAGATAACTATGGCGTTGTATTGATAAATGGAAGGCCTGTTATTAATGACATCAAACAAAATACCCCGCGTTTTTTTATGAACGGAAGAACGATCGATATTAGTGACTTTCTTAGAAGTGGAGTTAATGACATTGTTATCGTCGGTTTTAACTTTGGTGGGCCTGGAACGGGATTCGATCTTCCGAGAAGTGCGACTAATCCCGCTGGAATCCTTGCAAGACTTACTATTGAGACTTAGACATCATAAGCGGTTTTACCAGCGAAATACAGATTTGAAATGTTTAATAATTAATAAACTATATATTAAAAAGCCGCTTCTGAGCAGGAACGGCTTTTTGTTATTCATTTTTGTCATTATTTATCTAAAAAAAACATACAATCTGGTGCAGTACTTGTGAATGGTGTTCGGAAAATACCTTTAGCAAGGCATAAAAAAGGGGGGCATATGAAGTGATATGAACATAAGGTGAAGCGGGTGTATCGTGTATAAGAGCACAGGAATTAAAGCATGCGGTCGTAAAGAATCTGGCTTGGGTTATTTATGACGAGCAAAAAAAGAAAAGGCGCTCTCTTCGTGAGAACACCTTTTTTAAGATCGATAACTTAGTTTATGTTGATAAAGATCTATTAAGGGATGACAATAGGTAAAGCTCACCCTCGGCATAACTCGTTAGGGTTGCCTTTTCCATTGTCTTACACCGTAAGTGCCACTTTCATAGCATACGGCGTTCCATCTTTAAGTAATGGTATCTACTGTAAATTTTTCTCTAAAATCTCGAATCTTTCTCCAAACTGAGTTCTTGAGAAAAAAGCTTTAGTTCATCTGAAATTGACAAACTTATAAGAAAAACGCCATCCTTTCTGATGCATATACAAAAAGAATGACGTTTTTTAATCTCAGGGATATTCATTTTCCTTAACTTGATGGCTACGGCCTATACCTTATGCCACTCTACTTTCCTCTTCTATCTGATTCGCGTGATAACAAGGTGTGCTGAAACAGGCCTTGTTCCTCCAGCAAGAGGAGTGATGGTTAGTGCCGTGGAATTGCCAGCAGGATTTCGTACAGTGAGTATTGAATTGATGACTGACGTTTCCACAAGAGCCATTCCTACTATCTGAGAAGTACCGGTTGCTCGACCGACCACCGTATAAGCTAGGTCAACAGAATTGAGAGTTAAAATCAGTTGGCCCGGTTCGGTCACACTCACCTGAAATAAGACCTGATAAGTGCCGATTGCAGACAAGTTAAATGTATCGACACCAGTGCGGAAAATACCACCCCCACTAGAAGGTCCATCTCTCGGAAAATCTACGTCTCCACCTACTGCAACAGTTGCAGCATTATCAGGGGGCATCAACGCATAAAAATCGGCAAAGTCTAATACTCCTCCTGGAGGTCCTGGAGGCCCTGGAGGCCCTGGAGGTCCTGGAGGCCCTGGAAGCCCTGGAAGCCCTGCTGCTCCTGGAGGTCCAGGTGGTCCAGGTGGACATACCGGAGGACAGTTGTTATTGTTACAGATTATAATTGGTGTTCCAGAACAACATTTTCTATGATGATTTCCATTAAAGTTCAAATTTAACACCTTCCTTTTTAAATAAGTACTTTATCTAATATATTTATTCTCTTGTTTTAGGAACCGTTTGTATCATTATTCTATGAGATAAGCCTGATTTTGGATTTTTACGTCTGATAACATGTAAACTGTAAACTAAGGTAACCGTTCCAGTTGAGGAGTGGCTTTTTATTTTGCCTCGGAGATGATGTGAATGTTCAACAAGATAAAAAAGTTTTAACAAACTATGATAAGTTCCGATAATTAAAAATAAATGGATTTGAGGTGCAGAATGAAAGTTCCCATAGACGCTCAAACAATTACGGCCTTACTACCTCCTGATAAAAAAGAAAAGGAACGAATAAATAGGATTCAGCGAAGAATCGATGAGATTGATAAAGAGATAAAAGCATTGCGTAATAATTCTTCTATTAATCCCAAACAAAAAATCAGGATGATTTCTCAACTTTATATGGAGAAGGTTGCGTTGCAGAAAGAGTTGAGAAAGGAGGCAACCCCATCTGAAAAGAAAACTGATAGGCCAGAAAATCCTAATGCAAAGCCTTTGAAGGAACGAAAAGTTGCAGAAGATCCTAATAAACCACTCGCTATAAATTTTAAAGTGTAATTATGTAGATAGGTGTATAGAGTCACTCTTAGGAGTGGCTTTTTCTTTTGCGTAACATTACAAACGAGCCAACGAAACAGCGTAACAAAACAGTTGATTCATCTAATGCCGTTTCGTTAGTTGGCTTGTAACGTTAAAACTTTGCGTTACAGATGAAGGAAAGGCTCTCCGCTTGTCGAACAGAGTCATAGGAGGGATGCAGATGTTTCTAGAAGGTTTGAATCTTACCGTAGATACAGGAGGGTTAAATACCATGGCATTAAAGCTAGGAGTATGGGTATTTGCCTTAGGGGTAGCTCTTCTGTTGATTGGAATATTTATACCTTATCGGATACTTCGTCGTATTTTATGGGCTGGTACATCCCTATATGGATTATATATATTTGCTGATTGGATAAGTTAAGTCGTTCATATAGAACGGCTTTTTATTTTGCCTTGGAGGTGGGTGGTGATGTAAATGGCAAAAGATAAGCGAAGGGGCCGTTCCGAGGGAGTGATCCTTTTTGGTATTAAAAAACCAGAATATCAATTAAAGGAGCGGGGCCATGAAGCTGTGCTTTTTTCGTTGGTAGAAAACAAGAGAGGCAGATGCGTGAAAGTTTATCGAGAACGGGACAGGCTACGGTGGGAGCAGAGGAAGTGGAACATGAGGAAGGATAAGAAGACAAAGCATGTCTAATATAAAAACCCGAGTAATAGACTTTATTAAATGTCTATCATTCGGGTTGTGTAATTCAATAGTGAGTTGCTAGGCCTATATAAAGAGTGTTTTATTTTCCGCGACCTTGGTATGCAGGATGATTCTGATACAATACAAATGCACCAAAAGAAACACCGCCAGCTACATTTTGCAATTCTGTTTCGTCTAATTCATATTCATTTCCTTTTAAGTCTGGAAGTACAACCGTTAAATGCGCACCAGCATTATCAACTACCTGTAGTTTGAACCCTTCAGGTAAATCTAAGCCAATTACTTGTTTAACAGCACTTGATGGATTCTCTAACGCGAGCTTACGAAACTCTGCATCCGTAGATGCTTTATCTTGAAATTGTTTTATTGCCTGATTTAATTTTTCGTTATTCCATTCCTATATTCCTCCTCTTACTATTTGAAGTTCACACATTGATTATAGTAAGAAGATGTATATGGAACTGTAATTCAAACTACACATTATTCATTTTTAAATTATTTTCAGTAATATATGTTAGCTTAATTAAGTCGCTCATACCGAGCGGTTTTTTATTTTGATGGGAGGGAATGAGGATGAAACTGGGGCAAAAAATTAGTGATCGGGAAAAACAGAAAAGAATTATTGTGCGGATTGAGGGGGCATACATGACGGAAAATCGACGTTCAACTTATACGGCACTTGAAGAAGTTAACATGTTGTGGGATTTGCAACAGGTATTTGAATTTGACCAGCTCTGGAAAGATGGTTTGACAATAGAAGCGCTGGCTGAGAAATTCGGACGTCATATAGATGATATCGAAATGTTGGCAAAGGACCGGATTAAGAAGGGGAAAATTAATTATCGTAACAAATGGGAAAAAATAATTTTTACAAGAGCGGCTACGTTTACATCAAATACAGACGAATGAGTGACTCCATCGGAATTTTACGAATAGCCCAAGAAAATAAGCCGGTTCTTAAGAAACCGACTATCCTTATGATTTTCCTTTTGCTGCTTCTATTACATTTTTTGCTTTTTGTAAAAGTTCTGGATGATTTTGTGTATATTGGTGGAATGCTTCGGCTAAGATGGTTTGTTGATTTTCTTCTGTTAGATATGCCCATGTTTTCAGTAATTCGAGCATATCTTCTTCAAAACGAAATGTAGCTGGTTTCTTTGCCATTAGTGACGCCCTTTCTTTGCGCGTTCGTATTTTTCTTTAACTTCTTCTAAACGTTGTAATGCTTCTTCTTTTCTATTTTTTGCTTCTCTGTATGTAGTGAATGACAAGCGCGAAACAAATAATACGGCGATAAGGGTAACAATCCAGAACATAGCACATCCTCCTTGCCATTATGGTATATTGGAGGTAAAATAAACATAAGATAAAGGGTAACAGGTTCAGACGCTTTCGCGTCCTCACCTGTTTCTGGTTTAACCCCGGTACCGTCTCCAAACGCGCCGGGGTTTGTGTTTTTCTTCTAGCTCTAATCTCTTCAACTCTAGTTCGATTTCTTTTACTTGTTTGTTAATCTCTGCTGCTTCCTTGTTTAAAGCTGAATTAATGCATGCCGCGGTTGCGGCGATTGTCGCTAGAATCGAAACAACAATTTCACCTATCCCCATTATCTTTTCACCCCCTTTCGGGAGCGGAGGTTTATTTTACCTCCTAAGAATAATATATCATATTTCATTATTTCATGAAATAAATAAATGGTTTTATTTGGTTTAAAATGAAAAAATTTTAGATGAGTCGCATAAGCGGCTCTTTTTTTGTACCTGAAATTCGAACTAGCACCCACTGATTTCCTAACATAGAGATAAGACATTATCTTATGGAGGGATGCCGGATGCAGATGCAGGTAGCGGAAAAGAAGAAGGGACGTCCAAAAGCAGATAAATTCACGTATATAGAACACCAACTTGCTTTATTACCAGATCGGTTCGCATCCGGGTCGCGTACATTACAGGAAGTAGAGGAATTAGCAATATGGGAATACGCGTTGAAAAAGTTAACAATACGACAATGGCTACTGGTTGAATTGCTGTACTTTCAGCGAAAAAGCAAGACGGAAGTTATGTTTCGAATGGGGTGGAAGGACAGTAATTTTCGATTTCACAAGTTTTCTCTTTTGCGTCGTTTGGACGGGATAATAAATAGGACGCGGGAAGAAAAAGAAGAGGAAAGAGAAGAAAAAAAAGATTGTTGGATTTTCACAATGCAAAATGGGAGATGGTATTTTGTTAACAAAAATTAATTTTCTAACAAAAATCGATACCGTTATTGACGGACAAGTTACGATAATAGTATAAGGGTAACAATAGCGATACTTTGACCTTTCTATTTAGTTACTCCAATTCTGCCCAAGTCACCCGTTCACGAGGCTGCTTTCGGGGTCAAACGAAAGATAAACAGTAGGAAAGCATCGGGGCTTCCTCCTGCGGTGGGTGTACCTCCTTTCGACGCTGACCACAAGCGTAAAGGATTGGATCGTGGGGGCTGACCGTCGCCCAAGTAAGGCGGTCGCTTAATTTCCTTCTTCTATGCCATGGTAGCGGCTTTGTAGCTACCTTTTATTTGTGAAGGGAGAGCAAAACAGAAAGGGGAATGATTATGGAAAATGTTAATGTTGTAACTGTAGAACAAATGATTGAAACTAAGGCGCAGTTCGGTATTGGGTTAGCTGTTGATCTTATGAAAGAAGGGTACAAGGTAACTCGTGCTGGATGGAATGGTAAAGGGATGTACGCGGCATATCAAAAAGGATATCCAGACGGAATACCTTGCAATAAACAAACCGCCGAGACATGGGGATTGAATGAAGGGGATTTGTTTAAATGCAGACCTTATCTGCAATTAAAATGTGCAGACGGCACATATGCTATGTGGACGCCAAGCACAAGCGATGTATTGGCAGAAGATTGGATGATCGTTAAGTAGGTTTTAACCAGGCGTATACCTGTTTATATATATTGATTAGCGCACGCCAGGGCTTTTAGTCCGGCGTTAGGCTTCTGAATCTCTCCTGTCTCTATAACATGTAAAGGGACGGCATACCGGTTGAGGATTCGGCGGCCTAACGGTGGATTAAGGATAAGTAAATATATACTACGCAGTAATAACAAAAACACTCAAACATTAGTCAATAAGGAGATTGCTCATGGCTAAATATCGCAAGAAACCAATAGTGGTCGAAGCAGAACATTTTACAGAAGAAAATAAAGATAAGGTTTTTCATTGGATAACTTGCACTTGTGATCCAGCTTTCATAGATGGAAAACCTGTAATTAAAATACAAACACTTGAAGGAGTTATGATTGCAAGCTTAGGTGATTATGTCATTAAAGGCGTAAACGGTGAGTTTTATCCCTGCCGAGAAGATATATTCAAAGCTACATATGAACTGGCAGAAGAATAGTCGCTAAGAGGCGGCTTTTTTATTTATTCGAAAGGGGAATGAGTATGAAGGTATTCTTTGATACCGAATTTACAGGATTGCACAAGAACACAACGCTAATCAGTATAGGATTGGTAGCGGAGGATGGAAGGACGTTTTATGCGGAATCTACAGAGTATGATAAAAGTCAAATCGATGAATGGATACAGAAAAACGTCTTGGATAACCTTCTTTTAAATGATAAAAGGCCGCATTACAACAATGTTGATTGGGACAATGTAAGGATGAAAGATAGTCTTAATCAAATTAGCATTATGTTGAGTCAATGGTTAGCAAAGTTTGAGAAGGTAGAAATGTGGTCTGATTGCTTGGCGTATGATTGGGTGTTGTTCTGTGATTTGTTTGGTCATGCATTTCGTATCCCTAAGAACGTATATTATATCCCATTTGATATATCAACCTTGTTTAAGGTGATGGGCATAGACCCTAATATTAACCGTGAAGAGTATGTAGGGATCACAGGGACTAAGCATAATGCCCTTCATGATGCATTAGTAATTAAAGCGTGTTATGAGAAAATCATGAGTTCTCTATAGAGAGGGCTTTTATTTATCACGGATAGGGGGGAGGGCTATGTAGTGTCTAGAAAGCACAACAAATTAACAGAAGAACAGGAAGCGAAGATTCTTGCCATGTCATCGGAAGGCGTAAGTCAAAGGCAGATTGCCAGAGAATTAGGCATAAGCCCTTCCACTGTAAACAGGGTTGTAAAAGGGCATGGCGTTTCGGAGGACTTGCTCGAACAGTTCGAACGAATCCGAACACAAAAAAAGGAAGAGTTTATAACGAACGCTTTCGATTCTATAAAAGGCGCTCGTTCATTTATGGATAAGAAGATTAAAGCTGCTGATGAAGGGCAGGACAAACTACTACAGGCAATCAGCATGGTCCAATCTTTGATGAAAGACATTAATGCGCTGCTTAAAACCGAACCGGCAACAATTGAGGCACGAAGTCATTTGATGATGCAGGCTACCTTGTATCTAAAAATGACGCAGGACCTTGCAGAAGTAATTAAGGGACTGAAAAAGGTTGCTGGCGTACAGATGGGTGATGTAAATAACTACATCGGCATTTTATCGGATAAGGTGGCAAAGCTGGAGATGCTTGATATTGAGCGTATGAAGGTGAAGCCAAAAAATACAGATGACGATGACGACGATGATTTAGGGGATGATTTCTTGTGATTGAAATCGCCCATGAAATTAAAGAAAAGATTCGTCGGTTCGCTAAAAAGAGGGGCCGGGAAAAAGCCTTACAGCTTATCGATATCATAGAGGATTTTGAACAATTTTGCGCACGTTGCTTACGTATTAAGACGAAAGAGGGCGGTATTGTTCCGCTTATTCTGAATGATGCACAAAAGAAGCTAGTAGAAACGGTATTCAAACAACTTCTCAAAGGTAAGCCGGTACGTATCATTATCCTCAAAGCGCGACAAATGGGATTCAGTACAACAGCAGAGGCGATTGTCTACTATTTTTCGTCGTTAACAGAAGCGCGTAATAGTAAGATTGTTGCGCATGACAATGCAGCAGCCAGTAACTTGTACGATATGTTTAAAACATACTATGAGAACGTACCAGGTGTTGTAAGGCCAATGCGTAAATATGATAACGCAAAGAAGATGACATTCGAGAATCCGACAAAGGATCGGGCGGCAAAGCGGAAGAAACCGGGGCTTAATTCGAAAATTACAGTAGAGTCCGCCCAAGCGCCAACAATGGGCCGTTCTGATACGATTCACTACCTGCACATTTCGGAACTGGCACACTGGCCTGAATCAAAAAAACAAAAGCATTTACTAGCGCTTAATCAGGCGCTTTCCGATGCACCAGGTACGATTTGTATTATCGAGAGCACAGCCAATGGTATTGGGGAACCGTATCACCGGCAATGGGAAGAAGCGGTTAACGGTCAGAGCAGTTATATCCCTTTATTCTTTGCTTGGCATGAGTTTCCGAGTTATCGTATGGACTTTGAAAATAAAGAAGAACTTCATGCTTTCATTGAATCGATGGATGCAACGGAGAAGGAGTTGCAGCAACGGTTTAACTTAACCGCGGAGCAGCTTAAATGGCGTCGGCGCACTATCATCGACAAGTGTAACAATGATGTAAAGCAATTCCAGCAGGAGTATCCATCTTTTCCGGAAGAAGCGTTTCTTGTATCCGGTCGCCCTATATTCAACCAGGAACAAATACAACATGATATCCTGCATGCGCCGGACCCCATACGAAAAGATTTTGATGATCGATTATGGATATGGGAAGAACCGCAGCCGGGTGAGAAATATGAAATCGGTAGTGATGTGGCAGAAGGGTTGGACGAAGATGAAAATGACGCTTCAACAGCCGTTGTATTCAAGCGAAGAACGGGTGAGATTGTCGCAACGCTGCAATGTTGGGAAGAACCATTCGACCACGCTAGGTTATTGGATAAACTCGGAAGAATGTACAACAATGCGAAACTGGCACCCGAAAGGAATAATCATGGTCATGCGGTCCTTTTGGCGCTCATGGAAATCTTCCGATATCCGAACCTATACACGCATCGGGATTATGACCAAAAGGGAAATCTGCTGGAGAAAGAGGGCTTTCCTACCACACAGAAGACACGGCCACAGATTGTAGAAGATTACCGCACAGCTTATAAAGACGGATTAATCAAGATTCCTTGTCGCCGTTTGCTTGGTGAAATGCGTACCTTTGTAAAACGAAGAGGAAAGGCGCAGCACCAGGAAGGGTGCCGTGATGATATTCTGCTTGCTGCAATGATCGGGTGGTTTATTCGTGGCGTTGCCCTTGAAAGTGAACCGATCGTTCCAGGCGGTTTACATAACACGCCAAAGCATGATTTCGATAAGGAATCAGGCCGTGATGAATATGACGATGACAGATCAAGATATCGCGGGCCAAGTCTTTGATAGGGAGGAACACACATGGAATGGATTGTTATAGCAGGCATAACGATTCAAACAATTGTTTTGCTTGCCGTATACGCGGAAGTAAAAGAGAGGAACAAAGGCAGCCAGATAGACGACCGCAAAATTGAATATGAGAACCTTCCGGGTGAAGATGATACACCGGAAATGGAAGATAAACCAAAGCGGCAACGCAGTTTTTTTGCATAGATGAGAAGCAAAAAGAAAGGGAGGGATCATGATGCCACCAAAAAGGAAAGTAGAAGAACAGGTACAGCCTACCATTCCACTATCTGCTTTGCCATCAGAAGTACGTTTGTTGAAAGATGATATGCCGATCCGATTGTATGTGTTCGGGAAAAAGCAAGGTGATCAATTCATCATTACAAGTGCGGAGCTGGATAGATAATGAGAACGAAAGAGGAAGCAGTAGAGCGCTGCTATCGATGGTTTGACTTGGACCGTAATGCAAAAGATGAGTATACCCGTGAGATGCAGGAGATGTATAAGCTCTATAAAAGCGATCACTGGGATCTGCTTGGGCCGAATGGAATACCGTTGCGTAATGATGAACAAAAACAAGGACGGCCTAACGTGGTCGAAAATGTCTCGTTTGCATTGATTGAAAGTTTGGTTGCTGAGTTCTCACAAGATGTAGAGCTTACCGATATGCCGGTTGAAGAGGGCGACGAAGATGCAGCAAACATTATGTCAGAGCTGAAACAGTTCATTGGGTACAAAAATCGAATTACGGCCGAGCGGGAGCGTTGGCTACGCAACTTTTTCTTGTATGGTACGGGAATCTGGCACCAATACTGGGATGAATACTGGCAGGGCGGACGCGGGCCGAATCGTTGGAAGGGTGATATTCGATGGGAGGTCACACATCCCCAATCATTCTTTGTTGATGGTCGTTGTAAAACGGATGATATTAATGACGGTAGGCGGGTCCATAAAGCGATTTACCGTACCACAGAAGATGTTGAGGAACGATATGGAGTAAAGGATCTCCAATTTGACACACAACGAGCAGATATGATGGTTGAAGAGGATGACCTTGATATATCGAATTTGGATGATGAGGGGCAAGTGCTTGTTGTAGAAACATGGTATCGCGGTCGACCAATGATTTTGGATGATGGAGAAGAGGACGAAGGACCAGGACTCCATGTGATATGGTGGTGCGGTGACAGCCAGCAAGTGTATCTCAAACATGCAAACTATGTGTATTACGATCCGGGCGAAGATGCGAAGTTTCCGTTTGTTGTACGCCAATGTTACCCGCGAGAAAACAGTCCGTGGGGGTTTGGGGAAGCTTACTTCCTTAAATCGCCGCAGATCGTTCTTAATAAAACGAGTGAAATGATTCTCGAAGCAAACATGCACGGGGCGTTTGGGCAAACATTCTACAAAGAAGATGCGGTTTCAGAGAAGCAGCGGGATTATATCGAGAATTATGGCACTATTCCTGGTATGTGGTTCCCTACCAATAACCCGCAGAATATTCAACGTGTATATGGACAAGGCGCTCCGGCATCATTAACTGCTGAAACCGGACGGATTGAAAAGACAATGCAGACAATCGTTGGCCGCTTTGACATATCGCAGGGGAAGGCGCCGGGTTCCATAACTGCGTTCCGGGCATTAGACTTGCTTGCACAACGGGCGCAGGTGCGATTACGAAGTAAGGAAATGTCTATGATGACTGCCTATGAAGAGGTAGGTATACAGATAAACAACCTGATTAGCCGTTTTTATGAAGAAAAGCGGGCCTATCGTCTGCTTGGACAAGGTGAGGACGGAAAAAGAATCAAATACGGTATGTTTGCTGTCCAAGACATTCAAAAGGTATATGACTACAATACCGGCAGCGTAATGCCGCTAAAAGAGTTTATGCCAGAAGAAGGCATGGTAGAAGGCGAAGACTATGAGGTCTATTCGCCAGAGTTTGACGTGAGATGCGGTATCACAACCACGATGCCGACGGATCGTGCTTTCTATATGGAGATGGCAAAAGAATTGTACTCTAGCGGGGCCATCGATGGGGAAATTTTCTACTATGTCATGGAACATGGTAAGTTTCCGCCGTGGACCCATATGATACAGCAAGAACGTGAGAAAAAAGAAATGATGCAGCAGCAGGCAATGATGGCCCAACAACAAGCAATGGGCGGTGGGGTACCACCGGCAACACAACCATATATTCCACCGGGTTCCGACCCGAAGGCGGACATTGACGCGCAAGCGCAAGCAGCCTATGAAAATACAGCGGCAGTCTTGGAACGCATTGCACAAGAGAATCCAGAAATAATGGATGAACTGGAACAAATGACACCAGAAGCACGGGCAACTACGTTGCAACGGATTCAAGAACAGTTAGGAGGTGGAGCACAATGAAGGAGCTCTTCTATGTTGTAGTCCTGGATCATGAGGATAATGTAATCGACAGAGTGAAAACCGTTGGATTCCCGAAAGAAGAAGAGATCGATGCTGCTTTAGATCGTAACATCAGCATGGGATATAACCCAGAAGATATTACAGCTAAGGTGGATAAACGATACGGAAAAGAATAAAAGATGAAGTGAAATTATATAAAATAAGAATAAATGTTCCTGTTTTTGCTCATCTGCCACCAATTTTATACTTTGTGGATTGAATCAAGTCCTTTATGAAGTCGCTCCTAGGAGTGGCTTTTTTGATGGTCTTTTTTACATGCTGCAGACCACATAAAGAACAGCAAAGGATCGTCCATGTGACGTTAAACACGGAGGATGAAATGGAGAAAGAAAAGCTGTACCTGCCAATGCACCTACAATTTTTTGCTGATGATGAAAGCGATGTAGATGACGATCCGAACGATCTGGATGACGATGTGATTGATGAAGACGAACTGGACGATGAAACAGACACGGAAATCGATGAGAACCAGGAAGATGATGTAGAAGAAGATTCAGAAGAACCGGAGGATGAAAAGGAAAAAGAGGAACCGGAAGTAGTCGAGTTTACCCCAGCGCAGCAGAGAAAGATTGATCAAATTGTCCAGCAGCGACTAGGACGGAACAACAACGAATATGCACGCCTAGTCCGTGAGCTGGAGCGTTCAACTGGCATGGACATTCATCAAGTCATGGATACGTTGCGACAGAACAAGATTGAAGAGCTGATCGATAACGGAATGTCAGAGGAAGATGCAAAAAAGCTGGTTGATAAAGATCGGCAGCTTGCGGAGATGGAAGAAAAGCAAGCTGCATTCGAACAGCAACAGCGGGAGTTCATCTATAGTCAGCAAAAGGCTGAACTAATCAAGAATCCGCACATCAAAAAGTATGAAGCGGAAATCGATGCATTCTCTCAGCATGGTAATTTTACTGACTTTGACACAGCAGCTCGATATGTCATCGGTTCTAAAGTGCTTGACGGTGAATTGTTGGATGGTGTGCGGCAAGGTGCAGAAAAGAGGGCGTTGGCAATGTCAAATAAGCGACAAAAGGTATCAGCAGAAAAAGGAAGAACGTCGGGCGGAAAGTCAGACGTTACGCTTTCTAAGCAAGCGCGCGCTATGGCTGCAAACTTTGGCCTTGATCCGAAAGAGGTAGCCAAGGCGCAAGAACGTATCGCAAAAGAACGCGGGAAAAGGAAGTGATTGAATTGGCAACAACATATGGATTTGAATTTATCCGTAATACTGCAATGGTAGACGCGAATCCACGGTCATATACGCTTAAAACAGGTGAATCGTTCAAGCGGGGCGATTTAGTTACAATTGATGCAAATGGAAATATCACGAAAGCCAATGACACAACGAAGGATAATGTAGTTGGTGTAATGGCGACTTCCATTTCTTCAGCAAAGGCCGGAGAAACCGGTCCTGTTTATGATGAGCCAGGTAACATTTATCGTGTGTCGTATACCGGCGCAGATGTGACAGCCAATACGGTAGGGATTGGACTGAAAAGCTCTCGCTTAGTAGATACGGCAGTAGTGGATGGGCCACTGGCTGTACATGCGATCGATACAAACAAAAAAACAATGGACGTTTCTATTGTGAAGCGTCTATTCAACTAGGAGTGATATAGATGGGTTTCATTACACCAGAATGGGTAGAACTGCTTGAACCGAACTTGCGTGTTATTTTTGATAAAAACATGAAGGCGCACAAAGATTATGTGAATACCATTTATAACGTAGAGGGTTCGAAAAAAGCACAAGAAACGAATCTCGGAATGGGTAACATTGGTTTGATGGAAGAATGGGAACAGAGCGGAAGCCAAGTGGCCTACGAGGACGTAAACAAAGGCTTCACATCAACATATCGTCACAGAAAATATTCTAAAGGATTAAAGGTTGAACGTGAACTGGTTGAAGACGATCAATACGGAGAGATTAAAAAACGTGTTCGATTACTTACAACTTCTGTACACCGTACACGCCAAGTTCATGCGGCATCTCCGTTTAATTTCGCATTTGGTGGCGGTATGGTTGGTCCTGATGGCAAGCCACTATGTGCAACCGATCACCCAATTGCCCCAGGTTCAACGGATACATTTAAAAACGCCGGTAATAAGGAATTAAATGCAACTAGCGTAGAGGAAACTCGTGCAGAGATGCGCCGCTGGACCGATGACAAAGGCAATTTACTTGTTGTCGAGCCGGATACACTTATTGTTCCCGGAGAATTACGTAAAGCAGCGTTGGTTATTGCGGATACAGAAAAAGAACCGGATACAAACGAAAATAATATCAACATTTGGAAAGGTTCGCTCAATGTAATTGAGTGGCCGTTCCTTACTGATCCGAAAGCATGGTTTATGGTGGACTCCGAACGAATGAAGTCATTCCTTAATTGGTATGACCGCCGCAAAGCGAAGCTAGAAAGTGAAAATATTTTTGATACGGAAGTGGCGAAGTACAAAACGGTTGTTCGCTTTTCCTACGGTTGGGATGACCCAAGTTTTATCTATGGCCATAAACCTTCTTAATGGCTGCGTAGACGACAGCCCTGGTATTTTACCGGGGCTTTTTTTATAAGGATGTGATGCGCATGAACATAGCAGAGATTAAGGTGCGTGCCGAACAGCTTTTAAGTGAATCAATCGAAGATACGGATGCTATCGATTGGGTGAATGATTGTATACATGAGATGGGTGAGAAGGTATGGCCGGAGAAAAACATGTCATTTGTTGCGGAAGCGGGTCATGTTTACATTCTGCCGAACGATTTTGTTTCGGTGATTGCTTTAACGAAAGATGGGCGCCCGTATCGTAGATACATCATACGAAACGATAAGCTGCTATTCCCTGATAGCGGAACGTATGATCTGGCTTATCGAAGTTATTTTAAACGGCTTGAAAGTGTCGAGGATGAAATAAGTCTATCACCTATGTATATGCTTCCGATGGTCAAATATCTTATGTCTTGTCAGCTCGTTCAGAATGGTGAGGTAGAAATGAGCATGAAATGGGAATCGGAGTTCAGACAAGGAATTTCCGATCTTAAAAGTACAGTGGAATACAAAAACAAGCCATTCCGCGTAAAAACTAATTTTTGAATGGTGGTGGAAAGATTGACACACACCTTACATGATTATCCGTTTGGTCCACCGAGTACAAAGCCTGAAAATAAGCGGTATATATCCGCTGGAGTTAATGAGGGACAAGTGGTGTATCTGGACCGGAGGAACACTGTAGCTGCCGCCAATGCGTTAAATGAAACACATGCGGGCCGAGTAGTTGGTATCGCGCTGGAAACGCGGAGCGGAGGGAAAAGTATAGAGGTTGCTATCTCCGGTTCTGTTACACATGCAAAGTGGAAACTAACGCCAGGAGCAAAGTGCTTTGTTTCGTCAGGAGGAATGATTTCACATGATCCGCCGTCAGTGGGATTCGTGCAGCGTATTGGGGTAGCAGAAAACGAGCAGACGATACTATTACAGATCGGTGAGCCGGTCGTACTTGGAGGTTGATGATATGAAAATCATTACAATAGGAAAAAACGGGGTACAGGAAGCGGTAAATCCGGTAGTTTCCAGTGCAGGGGCGGCTGACAAAGGGAAGCCAGTCGGCTTAGATGAAACAGGAAAACTTGATCCAACGGTGATGCCTTCCGGCCTTGGGGCAACCACATACGTTGCACCTGCTTACGAAGCGTTGTCGGCGGGTGACTTTGTAAATATTTTTGATGATGCTGGAACGACAAAGATACGTTTGGCTGATGCGCAAAGTGCGACAAGGATCGCTCATGGATTTGTAAAAAATTCAGTAGCCGCAGGCGGGAATGCATCCGTCTACTTGGAAGGAGAAAACGATAAATTATCAGGATTAACAGTGGGGAGTGAATACTTCCTAGATTTTGATGAAAAAGGAAAAGCGGTAACGAATCCAAATGTATACCCTGGACTTGTGGTACAAAATCTTGGGTTCGCCTTATCTACAACTACGATTCTATTTAAGAGAGGAAAAGGAATTATCATTAAATAAATCCTGTTTTCTGGATTTTTAGGCGGTGAAGAGATGGCACAACCAATTCGAGACTTACCTATCGGAAGTAAAATTTATTTTGGGTCATATCGAGTAGAAAAAAGCAGAAAAGAACCTATTATATGGACGGTTGCGGCAAAAAATCATCCTGGATACCCCGATAATTCTGTGACGCTTTTAAGCGAATATATCATCGATCTTCATGGAATGGATGCCCAAGAACCTAATAACCCAATTGGAAATAGTGATTATACTCTTTCGAATATTCGGCAATGGTTAAATGTATTTGGTGAAGAATGGTTTGAACCTACACACGAACATGATACAGAACCTACAGTTGAAAACTTTGCGACACATTCGGGGTACAGTCATACACTTGGGTTCCTATCTAGTTTTACAGAAAAGGAGAACAATACAATACTGTACACAGATTTAAGCGTTATAAAAAACGATGGCATTGAAAAAATACAAGACAAAGTATTTTTGCTATCTCAATCAGAGATAGATCCGCTCAATACAGAAGAAGGAAGCGTATTAGAGTTATTTTCAAACGCAACTGACGATTCCCGTAAAGCTTTTATTACTTGGCAAGCTGTAATGAACACAACTTCTTCAGTTAATCCTCTTGAGGGGATGGTATATACAGCTTGGTCTTTACGAACACCAGAAAAAAATACACCGGGCAGACATAAAACTGTTGAGTTTTATGGCGGTATCAGTAACCAATCTGCAAATTGGGATTGTGGTATACGTCCAGCTATGAATGTAGATGATTCGCTCATGGCATCTGATTTTCCGGATGAAAATGGCATCTTTACTGTAGAAGATACTCATAAATTACTTATGCTTAATAAAAATGATGGTGCAATCGAAGCAACTGAAATACCGGATCGAAGAGAAGCTGATGTACCGAAATGGGAAATGATTACACTGTCAGAAGGATGGAGAGATAAATCTTACTTTAACCATGGAGTAACATCTTGCAGTAAGGATAATAATGGAATGGTTCATTTACGAGGAAAAATCTATAAAGGAACCACAACAGATGGAACCATCATTTTTACATTGAAAAAAGAGTATCGCCCTGTATTTGATATCTCTGTTTTTGCTGTTAGCGGAGCAGATGAAAATAGTGCTGAGATTACAGAATTACGTATTAATCGAAAGGGTGAAGTCTCTATTTATCGGGCAAAATCAGGCTATTTGTGGCTAACCGGGATTTCTTTCCCTGCGTTTTAGAGGTGTTACTATGAAAGTAAACGAAATAATTGACCTGGCACAACTCCAATCGGAAGAAGTGTATGACGAACCAACCTGGATCGATTACATTAACTTAGCATTGGATGATCTTACTCCGGCTGCCTATTTTCTTCGTTCAAAAGAAGGGATACCTATTACATTAACAGGCGGCAACGCAGAGATCGATTTACTCGCGGATCAGGATTTAAAACATCAACATCAAATCATTAGTGTGTACTTTACTGAGACGCAACCAGACAGTAAATCCATGCGTCAGTTGCGGATGCTTTCTTTCACTAATAATGCAACTGAAGGCTGGAAGATCATAGATAACAAATTGAAGTTACAAAAAATAAAATCGGCCGATGCGGGAACATGTCGAATTGACTTTTATTCCAAGCTCGGACATGTATCTTCTGTTGAAGATGATATTGAACTTGTGGCTGGGCTTCCTGAACAGTTCCATCACCTTCTTGTTGATTATATGTGTGCGAAGTCTCAACAAAAAGAGGAAGAGTTAGACGATAAAAATGACTTCTATAATGACTATCTAATGAACAAACGGATTTTTACGCTTGAACAAAAAATTAAGCTGGAACCACATAAAAGAAAGCGATACGAAAAGATGATTATGCAGCTACAAGCAGGCGGTGGTAATGGCTAATGGAAAAGCAACCAATTGACATTACGAAATTCGGGGGTATCAATAAACTCCATACCCGTGAACTTGGTCAGGCGTCGATCGGGAAAAATTTTTGGACGAAAAGCGGCTCTCTCGTTACACGGGAGGGCTGTTCATATTTAGGGCCTTCCTTCTCTTCGCCTATAAAGAGTATGCATACAGGTGGAACGATAAATACACAACAAAAGCTTTTTGTTGAAGTAGAAAATTCACTATATCTTGTAGATGATAGTAACAAAACAGTTGTTCGTTCTGGATTGTCTGGACCTCCCCTGGATAGTGTGCAGTATTCACAATTCATTATATTCGGGAATGGAAATCAAATGTTTAGCTATGATTTGAAAACTGGAACAACGGAAGATTTGAAAAACATCAGCAAACGGGAGAATGGCAATGATGTAATTTCATCTTCTCCGGTACCCTCTATGTCTCGTTTTCTTTCGTATCGGAAATACTTGTTCGGCTTTGCACCAGAAAAGGAAAACGGAAATAAAATTTATTTCAATGGTCCGTTGCTGGACCAAGACGGTGCTGATTTAGGGATGAATAAAGATGTATGGCCCCCTGACCATTCACTTGCAATCGGAAGTAGTGAGGGTACCAGCATCATCGAAGCCATTCCGTTTAATACACACCTATTCCTTTTAACGCGCCGGAATAGCTGGCGTATATACGGGTATAGCAAAGACAATTTCGAAGTCAATACGGGAGGAAGTGTTGGTGTATATGGCACTGGTCTTGCTCAACTTGTCGGGGAAATCATTATATGGGTAGGTAACGACAAGCGAGTGTATGCTTATTCTGGTTCTGACACATACCCGATTAGTCAGCAGATTGATGAATTACTATATGACAAAGATATGGGTAGTGCATTTACACATACAGACGGCGTTCGGTTTTGGCTTGTGTTCCCCAGTAATCCTACTGTTTGCTTTGTATTCGACTTATTAGAGAAGAATTGGTACATCCATGAGTTCCCTTTTCGTATTAAGAGTGCAGTTGCTTACTACGGAGTGGAACAGTTCTTATATTTTGGAACTGAAGATGGACGTATCATAAAACTCGCCGGTGAAGGTGACGACGCAGGAACACCAATCGAAACGGAATTTATGATTGGTCCGTTTGATTTAGAATCTAGGAAAGTAAAAGTTAAATCTCTTTGGATAAACAGTGAAGCAAGAAATGATTTCAATTTAACTGTTCTTCCATTCGTAGACGATGAATCCCGTACATTTAAACCCATTCCTTTGCAGGTAAAAAAAGGAGAACAGAAGTCGCAACGTGTGCGTATGTCTGGCGTGAAGGGGTGGAATATCTCACTGAAAATCACATCCAAAGAGCGGATTAGCGAATTGCAAAAATTAACCTTATCTGTAGTGGCTAGGGGAGTGAAATAATGCCAATCGTTCAACTGAACAGCGTTGGATATGATACTACCCAGGACTTACGACGATTGATCGATAAGTACAATGAGAACTTTCGACAGCTAGATTGGCTTCTAAATCAAAAGAAACTCGATGGACAAAACCTAAGCCCCCAATTTTATGAAACAATCGTCGAAAGCCCTGATATTATGGACGCTATTCAAAAAGCAATAGAAGCAGCGCTTGCTAGTCTTGGAGCGTCTAGTATTCAATCATTGAACTTAAATGATGCGTATATCGGAGTTCCGTACAGCCAAATGCTTTCAGTGCCTACAAATGAAGCAGCTACATGGGAAATTGTAGATGGCGATCTACCATCCGGTATTGAGTTAGCGGAAACGGGCGAACTTACAGGGACGCCAACTGGACCGCTTGATGAAAATGGAATCCCTATTCCGATCCCTGATGATATGTACAAAGTATCAAGTCATATGTTTGCGGTATATGCTACAACATCGGTATCTGAGTATTTCGGTGTCTTTTATATCGATTTATGCCGGAAACCTGGAACGGGGGCCGGAAATGGCGGAATAGAAAAAGATCCGTTTCGAGTTGTTAATCTTCCTAGTGGCATTCAAGGTGTTTACTATAAATGGACCATACAGTTTTCTTATGGAAATAATCAAAAGATAAAATCTGTAACTGTGACCAATGGAAAGTTACCTACGGGTATCTCTATTGGATTCAATAATGGGAAAATCGGAGAGATCATACTTAACGGTCGTCCTACAGGGGAACCAGACTATGTATCATTCGATTATCCTTTTACCATTAATGTATTAGTTGAAGATAGCGTAACAAAAGAAACAAAAACCTATTCTCAAAGTTATGAAATAACTATAAATCGAATTTCAACCAATACCGAAATACCGAAAATGTCAAAAATATCAATTTCCGAACTGGCTTGCACAATCACTTTTGAGAATGGAAACAATCGAACGCTGTTTTTTTCCAGAGACGGGTTAGGGAGAATCAATAAAATAACAAGCGATCCTGAGGATCAATTCTTTGGCAAAAAATTAATTATAGAATATCCGGAGATGTAACATGGGTAAATTTACACAACTGTTTAATTTACAGGGGTTTGATGTTATGCCACCGATCGAAAACCTTGAACGATTTATCACAAAGTATTTCCCTACTCATCGTATCATTTTGTATGAGGCAACGGAAGTGATTGGGTATGATATGCAAAACTTTAAAAAAGTAGGGGAAAGACGACTACTTATACCATACGCCCATGAATATTCTCAAAGTGACATACTTTTAGACCCGATTGGTACACCAGTCGAAGATTTCCCTCAGGAAAACATTTGGAGATTTAATGAAATTCCTTTTCATTCGCATATTATACTATTACCTGATGGTACAGAATCACCTAATTCTATATCTTATCAATCTTTCCGACGATTCTATGCAGATTACTATTCTACGTTTTATAAGAAGGTAGGGTATTTAAACCTAGGTGAAAATGGTTGGTACTCCATAAATAATGATGAACATTTATTTTATGAATTTTGCATAGCTCATTGGCTATCTGGTTTTAGGATTTCCTATGTTGTGATCGAAAGTGGATTTAATTTTTATCGCGGAATGGTTGGTGGACCTAACCCAACATTTTTATTGGAATCTGAACCTATCACAAATCGAAAAGCTTTATTAGCGCTGGGCGCAGATGGTTTTAATGGAGTACCTTCAGTCATGCATTTTTCCAGAGAGGCTGAAATTGTCGATGTTGGCGGTGTAGATGAATCATATTTTTCAGGGTATAAGACAACAACCTCTAGAAAAAACGGTTATTTTCATACGTATTTAAAAAATGTGAAAAGGATTCCGGTTATCGATGAACAGGAATTTATAAGAGGGTTATACATTGGTATAAACATAAAAGCCTCTAATATCTATAACAATCATAGTCATTATGGGATGAGTGGTATAAACCGAAGCTTTTATGAAGGTCTTGTCATTGGAATGGCAATCAAAAACTCTATGTAAAAAATGAGGTGTTATAAATGGCTGTACCTAAAGGTTGGTCTTGGGTGCGGGATATGGACCCGAACGCTACGTTCAATCCGCAATCAAGACAATTAACCGTAAATGGAAAGACATACAACGATGGTTCGTACATGATAGAAAATGGGAGAGCTTATTTAAATGCAAACGCACATCAACAGGCCATACAACCAAAACAGGGCCAAATCGGTGTGCGTTTTCTCTTTGGCGGTCGTGATGATAGTGTGGGATGGGATCAAAAGACAGGAAGGATTACAACACCGTCTGGGCAGTTGAATCGCGGAGATTATACGATTAATAAAAACGATCGGGCAATGATCGGATATGACCAGGCGGCATATTTAATGCTTAATCGTCCAGTACGGGAATTGAACCAACAGAACTTCGATCAGACTTTTAACATGTTCCGTGGCGCTTATGAAAGCATGCTTGGCAAGGCTGGAAGCGCACAAAGCGCAATGGAGGACTATGCGGCCAAAGCAAAGGGTGCGCAGGAAGCAGCGGTAAATGCAGCATATCAACAAGCGCAAAGTAACCTAAAAAGACAGGAAACCGGTTCCTGGAATCGAATGATGGAGTCGGCGCGGAACAGAGGGATTGAGGACTCTAATTTAATGAGCTACGAACAAGCAAAGGTAACAGGTGCGTATGCCCCAGAGTACCAGCAACTTGAAAGCAACCGAGCCGCAGGATTAGCGCAAGCCGCTGCACATGCAGCGCAAATTGGAGCGGAGGCACAAATGCGTGGGGATGCTACACGGGCGCAGGCGGCCTCACAGGTGTTTTCAGCAGCCATTAACCAATTGAACCGAATGCAGGATATTGACCTTCGCAAAAATGAACAACTATCTAATCTGATGATGGGATTATATGACCGAAGTCGAGAAGATAATAAATGGGATCGTCAATTCGATTCACAACAAACTCAGCAGTCATGGGAAAATAACTTCCGCGCCGGGCAACAAAAAGCGGATAATCTCTATCGCGATAAAACATTCAATGAAAACCAGCGCCAGTTTAATCTTGGGCGTCAGGATGATTTGTATAAATTCGATAAGAATTTTGGAGAGAATCAACGTCAGTTTAACCTTGGACGTCAAGATCGCCGATACGAGTTTGACGCTGGTCGCCAGGATCGCCGATACGAGTTTGACAATAATCTTTCATTAAACCGCGATCAATTCGCTTGGCAAAAACAGTACCAGCAAGGACAACTGACGAATGATACAAACAGAACGAATGCCGAAATCAAAAAAATGAATGAAATGGCAAGCGGTGTGAAAAAATCAAAAAATGATACACGAGCAGAAGCCTTACAACTTTTCTCGGACATGAAAAACCAAGGACCTATTGCTGTTCCAGAAGTGCTACAGCAAATATCCAGTAATGCACAAGCTTATTCAAGCCAAGGTTATGATGTACAAACCGTACGCGACACGCTTATCGAGGTGGCTACTAATGGAAAATACAAAAATGAAGCAGCCTGGAATAAAGCTATGCAGGGATTAAGCCAAAAGGCAAAAGAGCAAACTCTTCCACGTAAAGAAGGAGAAAGTTATAAAGACTACATCCTTCGTCAGCGTGACGCTGTAGCAAACGGTGGTGGCGGTGCCCTTAGTGGATTGATGAAGTAGAACTAGCAAAAGCCTGTTCGATACATTGTGATCAACAGGCTTTTTTCTATGGTTAAGAAAGGGTGAGGACATGAGTTTACGCGACTTATTTGGACAAAACGGAAACGGTGTTGGACCTTCCCGAAAAAAAACGCTATCAGACTTAATTTCGGATGGGCAACAGCAGTTCTTCGACCATCTTGCAGAAGTAGACAGGCAAGCGGATGCTTGGGCAGCAGAACAAAAGAGAAAAGAAGAGCTGGCGCGGCAACAGCTTTCAAGTCTTTCCTATCAAACACCTAAAACATCAGTAAAACCGGCACAACCAGAAACGTTCAGCCAAAAGCACCCGATTCTTGCGACTATTGCCGATCATGCTGCTAGGGCGCTATTTAATGGTGATGGCAATTTCGGTCCGATGAAAGAAATTTATAAGGGGATGAAAAATCCGAAACCAGAAAACCAGAACTTCTTAAATAAGGTCGGTACATCTTTACGTGCCGGGACCGGGGACACTGTAAAATCATTGGGAAACGCAGTGAACTATCTTGGATTTGAGAATGCTGGAAAGGCATTGAAAGAAGTAGGCGAAGATGTAACAAAAGGATTTGATACGAAATATGATAAGGAATTTTCCGCATCCTCCTTACTTGATCCAGATTGGTATGCTACAAGTGTATCCCGTTCCGTCCCAACTACGGCCGGTTTGCTTGTTGCCGGATTAGCAGGAGGGGAATTGGCTGGTGCAGCAGCCGGTTTGACAAAACTAGGCTCCTTTGGTCAGACCGTTGTAAAAGGTGTTAGTGGCGCTCTCTTGGGTCGAAGTACAGAAAGTGCAATGGAGGCTGGCGAAACCCTAGAGCAAGCTTTAGAGCGTGGTATGAGCAAAGAGGAAGCGAAGAAAGCAGCGAACAGTACATTTGCAAAAAACATGGCCTTGGCTACCACAGACGCCGCGCAGCTAATTGACTTATTTTCCGGTGGAAAAATCTCTTCAAAAACACTTGGTAAGTTAACGAGTAATGTTGGTCCAAAGACCAATGCAGCCTTTAAAATCGGTGCAAATGCCGCAATTGAAGGTGGAGAGGAAGTATACCAGGAATGGGCGCAACGTTCTTCTTTAGGCGATCCCTTCAAAATGGATAGTCAGACATGGGAAGCTTTCACGATCGGAGCGCTCATGGGTGGAACAATGGGGCTTGCTACGGCTGCAAGAGAATCATACAACGGATTAAAGACAAAGGCGATAGACAATATGCCGAATGATTTACGACAAGAATACGATAAGGTACATGAACAAGGTATAAAAAGTGGTATGGACCCAATCGATGCACGGGACAAAGCGCTTGATGTATTATCCCAAACGCCAAAAGGCAATGAATATGTTCGGAAGATATTTGCTGATAGTACACGGGATATCGATCAGGTGTTCATGAAGCATGCGAAGTCTTTTACGATGAATCTCGATACAGAAACTGCTGACATGAAACGAGCGGAGTTGCAATCTGCGCTTCAGCAGGCACAGGCAGCGAATGATCTGGTAGCGGTAAAAGGGATCGAAGATTCTATTGTACGTTTCAATGTGTGGCGTGGGTTAGCAGAATCCGGTGTACAGCAACCTCCAGTGTCAAGCCAAACGCAAACAATGGGACTGGTCACAAATGAAAGACCAGTGCTTAATAACGAACCAGTTACAAAAACAATGCAACCACAACAGGAATTTGATTTAATAGGGCAAACAGACATAAACACAGAACACATACCCCCTATATCGGAAACGGGATTTACTTTTATGGATAAGCCTTCAAAAGAGAAGGTTTACCGTGAGATCGATATGGACAATGGAGAGAAATTATACGTAACTGTTAATGATCCTGAGAATATTAAATTCATGGTAACAAGTCCGAATAAAGAAGGATCATACCATACAGAAATTAAATTGGAGGATGGCAGGACTGTACCGATAAACGGGGGATGGTCAAGTGGTCCGAGAGTCGTTAAATATTACACTGGTTTGGATTTAGAAACAAAACCGGACGGATCATACAGAGTTAAGGGATATGAGAATCCAAATAATCTTGAAGCACAACCATCAGCTATGCAAAGACAAGTGAAAAAAGATAATACTTCGCTTGAAGGAAAAACGGACAGTGCTTTTACTCCTGATAACCAGGAGATTTCTTTTCGTTATGCCATCAAAGATGCAGACTCTCTTATCACCTCAAACGATATTAATATAAAAGAGAATCCAGACTATCCACAAGAACTACAACCGCGCGACCGTACCCGCGAGGGAATGGTACAACAGATTAACGAAATCGCCGGAAAGCTAAATCCTAAATTGTTAGGAACAAGCCCGAATGTATCGAGCGGCGCGCCAATTATTGGCCCGGATAATGTTGTTGAGTCCGGGAACGGTCGAACTATTGCTTTAAAAAAAGTATATGAAGGTATCCCGGAGAAGGCCGCAGAATATAAGCGATATCTTACAGAGAACGCGAAAGAGTTTGGATTATCGGCTGCTGATATTGAGAATATGAGTAAGCCGGTATTGGTCCGTGTACGTGAAACTGAGGTGAATCGGTCAGATTTCGCTAAGAAGGCAAATGCCCCGGAAACGGCTGCCTTGTCTGCGACAGAACAAGCTATTATCGATGCAGATAAAATTAGTCAGGGCCTTATGAATCTGTTTACTCCTGACAACAACGGGAACATCAATACGGCCGGAAATCGTTCTTTTATCACTGAATTTATGAACCAAACCATGAGTACACCAGAGCGAACTCGCTACATGACAGAAGATGGAGCTTTAAATGCCGATGGTCTACGCCGAGTCCAAAATGCGGTATTCGCCAGAGCATACGGAGATGCTACGGCTATTGAGAAACTTGCTGAAGCTACGGAAACAAATGTACAAAATACTATTAAGGGTATGCTTGCTGCAGCTCCGCGTATGGCGTATATCAAACAGGGAATAGAGAACGGTACGTTCTTCCCTGTAGACATATCCAGTGACTTAACAGTAGCCATGAATAAGCTGTCTGAGCTTCGTTATGAAGGTAGGAAGGTAGATGCCTACCTGAACCAACTTAGCATGTTAGAAGAGGAATTGACGCCGGAAGGTAAAAGCATTTTACGTTTCTTTGACCAAGCAAAGAGCATCAAGGCTACAAAAGAATTTTTACTTACTTACGCTCATGCGGTTGAGTCTACCGGCAGCCCAAATCAATTAGGTCTGTTCGGTGAACAACCACCGACAAAAGCGGATATGCTGACAGCCACATTCAGGAGGATAGACAAAAATGACAAAACTCTTCAAGCCACATTATTTGCAGACGAACGAGAAAGTCGTACAGGAATTAGAGAAACGAATGCAGCAACGGGAACAAGAAATCACGAGGAAAGCACAGGAAAGACAGAGAAAAAACAAAGACAAAAATCTACAGAAGGAAATATAGAAAGAAAGATTTCAAAAGAAAAACCAAAAAATAATATTGTTAAATCTAGTGAAACTAATGAAACTAATTATTCAATTGGAGATAAAGTAAAACATAAAAAAACAAAAGAAAATGGGCGAATCATTAAAATTGATGCAACATCTGTCCGAGTAGAAACGAACGGAAAAACCGACATATGGGCCAATGATAATATTGAATTAATTAACACATTACAAGAAGCTGAACGCCGTATGTCACGGGAAGTAAACCGTAATATTCGCGGGACACAAGAAATCGGGATTGTATCTAAACGCAATAAAAAAGAAAGCAAAAAGTCATTACAGTCAGGACAAAAAAGCGATTATGCATTTGAAAATCCAGAAATTGAAGCGCAATGGCAAGCGTCTGGAGAACGTGAATATCAAACAATACGAGAAAAATTAGCCGAGAAATGGGAGATATTTAAAAGGCAATTTACACGCGAGTTTGAACATCTGCCTCATAATGCAGAATTTAGTCAACTTCGAAATGATTTATTAAATTTGAGGCGTCAACGTGGGGTAGCTGATGATCGGACGCTTCGAATTATTCAAGGTTTAATCGTTGGATTAAATAAAAAACAATATGATTTATTTGAGCGTTCGGTTGTACTCAATGACTTGGTACAAGATGCAAAAAAGGGGCGCAAGCTCCCGTTCGGATTCGATGAGTCCACACTTATAAAAGAGCATGAACGCTTAATGAACCAAGTAAATAAAGAGGTTGAAGTAAAAAAAGCCATCGAAGAACGGAAGAAAGTATGGGATGCCATTAAAACAGAGTATGTATCGGCCATGAAACAAATTGGATTTGATGTAAGTGATCGATTCACTAATAATGACTATTTTCGCCATATCGTGCTAACCCAAGTAGAAAAGAATCGTACCAAGGGAACAGGAAAGAAATTAAAAACACCGACTGGCAGCCCGTATTTGAAGAAACGTGAGGGTTCAGATAAAAACATTTTGCGTAATTACATCGAAGCTGAACACGATGTTATGTCCCATATGTTATTTGACCGAGAAGCAGCTCGTGTTATTAAAATGGTTAATGATAAATATAATGTTTTCAACTCGCTTCAAAAGCAAGCGCAAAAGGAAAATGAACAAAAATTTGAAGAGATAGTAAGGCAAGAGAAACAAGATGGATGGAGAAGTTTGCCGAAGGAATCGCTTGCAGCATTAGAATCATATGCTCGTTTATACATCGGAGATATGGCACTGAATCAACAAACGCTCTCTTTGAAAGGGATCGAAGAAGAAAGCATGATTGAGCGAGTGATAAAGAAATTTGGTCAATATCAAGGTATGTCCTTCGGTAAAATCGAGGCGTTAGCCAAAAAGGATAAACTTTGGACAGGAGAAAACCAAGAATATAAGGATGTAGTGAATCAATTAGCTGCTGGAAAGAAAGAGGATAACAAAAAGGTATATCAGTATCTTTCTGAACTTGCTCAAAAGGATGAGATAGGATCGATTGAAGCAAAAACCATCCTGAAGTATTCTGCTTTGCGTAGAGAATTTAAAAACGATATTCTTGGTTCCAAACATGTAACATGGGAATCGTTAATACCGGAAGGGTACACGACATGGCAGCCGCGGGAAGGAAACTTATTCTTCATGTCTAATACCATTCCAGAACATATGGCAAAATCATTGTTTGAAGGCGCTGCTCAAATGCTCGGTGTAACAAAAAACGATATCCGTCAAGCTATGACGGTAGGAGGTAAACGAACGGAATTTGTCGTGAAGGAAGAAGTGGCAAAAACGCTTGATAACCTCTTTCCCGATTCGACTCCTGACATGTTGCTTAAAGCCAATGCTAGATTTATGAATTGGTTAAAAAAGTTCCAACTTCAAGGACCGACTCGTGTAATAAAGTATAACCTGAGAAACATTACGGGTGATATAGATAAGACCCTAGCTGGCAATGCAAAAGATATGATGAACGGGAAAATGATATCGTATGTGAAACGCGCAGCCACAGAACTGTACGATGTAATCAAGCATGATCGTGCTATGTCAGCAGATATGAAGGATTGGTTTGAACGTGGTGGCATTATGACGATGCGGCATATTCAGGATGTTAAGAGTGTTAGCCAGTTAAAAATGTTTGCTGAATTCCAGGAATATCAACGGCTTCCTCTAGGTAAAAGAGTCGTCAAAATGCCGAAACACTTATGGAGTCGTTATTGGTCAGGTGCTGAATCCTTCTCGAATTACCTTGGTTCGTTATTCCGATACGCGAACTATCTTAGTTTTTTGGAACAAATTAAGAAAAACAATGGAAAGCCGGATAGTTACGGAGCGAGTATTCCAGAAGAAATTGACGCACTTTCTGATCCGAGGGACAAGGCATTTAAATTGTCAAATGAATTGCTTGGCGCTTATGATTCCGTCTCTGTATTTGGAAATGCCATGCGTACACATTTGGTTCCATACTATTCTTTTACTGAGACAAACTTTAGAGGATATATACAACTGGTTAAAAATGCCGCACAAAATGAAAGTATCGCTACGGCTGCCGGGAAAAAGATACTAGGTTCTGCTGCAATACGTGCTCCATACCTTGCGTATCGTATGGGATCGCTCGCATTGAAAATTTCCGGGTTTACTATTCTTATTGCATTATGGAACAATCTCATGTTCGGTGATGAAGAAGATGAGATACCAGAACGTGAACGTCAGAAAACACACATTATCTTAGGTAGAAATAGTAAAGGAGAAGTCCTTTATTTCTCGCGCGTTGGAACCTTGGATGATTTTCTCGAATGGTTTGGTATAGAATCAATGACGTTGGATGCGCGTGACATTATAGAAGGACGTAGGACATTCAAAGAAGTCGCAACAGAAAACTTGTCAAAACCAGTAGTAAAAGTTGCAGGGATGATGAATAACATTCCTAAAATGATGTTTGAAATCATTAGTGGACAATCTTATTACCCTGATCCGAAGAATCCGAAAGAGTTCGGAAGTATCGGGGAATACATTGCAAATGTGTTCGGTGTAAAAAATGAGTATAAGTATCTTGAAGGATTACCAAAAAGACCCTACTCAGAAAACCTGGATAATTTTCTGTGGTATAAATCTGACCCGCGTGAAACTGCATATTATGAAACGTTATCGAACAAACGCAGATTTCTAAATAGAATCGGAAGAGGGACTAGCGGGGGGATTTCAACAGAAAAATCGGCTACTTTACACAATTTGAAACAAGCAATTAAATACCAGGATCAGAAAGCGATTAAAAAATATGCACAGGAGTATATCAAATTAGGCGGAACAGACGAAGGGTTTGAGCGTTCAATGAAATCAATGCATCCTTTGTTTGGTATGAAAGATGAGGTACAAGAACAATTTATCAATTCGCTTCCGCCTAATGATAAGGAAAAACTAAAAATTGCAATTGAATACTACAAAACGACATTGAATCCAATGCAATAACCAAGGTGGGCTTTCGCACTAGCGAAGGCCCTTTTTGTATCCTATTTAGGGGTGATAATTATTGGAAAAGTTCGAGTCGATAAACAGGTTGTTTATCTTTTTAGGAGGATTTACTGCAAGTGCCTTGTTTGGTGATTTTGATTACTTAATTAAAGGAATTTTAGGGTTGATGGCGTTTGACTATTTGACAGGATTTATCGCATCAGCCATAACCGGAAATTTGTCAAGTACGAAAGGTTTTAAAGGCCTTTTGAAAAAGTTCGTCATTATCATGGTGATTTGCTCAGGTCATATTGCCGATCTCATGCTTCAAACTCAAGGGAATTATGTACGTGATGCATTTATTTACGCATATGCCGCGTTAGAACTTATTAGCATTGCAGAAAACGCAGGTAGAGCTGGTCTTCCTGTTCCGTCGTTTATGAAGCGTGTCATAGCTATCTTTCACGAAAAAGAAGACCTGAAGAAAGAAAAAGGTGCATAAGGCAAGTTATACCAAGAACCAAGTTAAAAAAACAGGAGGAAGAAGTTGTGACACAAATCAAAGGAATTGACGTATCCCATCACAACGGAACTGTAGATTGGAAGAAAGTTGCCGCCGACGGTGTGAAGTTTGTTTTTCTTAAAGCCAGCGAAGGGACAACTTTTGTAGATAAGACTTTCAAAACAAATGCTGCGAATGCTCGTGCAAATGGAATCCGAGTTGGCGCTTATCATTACGCAAAATTCGGCAATGTCGCAGAAGCAAAGGCAGAAGCGCAGCACTTTTTGCGTACTGTTTCCGGTGTGAAAATCACATATCCGCTTGTGTTAGATTTAGAAGAGAACAAGAAGAAAGCAAGCAAAGTCACTTTGACAGATTCCGCAATCGTATTCCTGGAAGCGATTGAAAAGGCCGGATACTTTGCGATGATTTACGCGGGAAAGCACTTTTTTGAAACAGCATTAGATGAGAAACGATTAAAACCCTATGCGTTATGGATTGCGCGTTATAATTCGTTTTTAGGACGAGATGCGGGAATATGGCAATACACAGAGACAGGCCGAGTGAACGGAATCAATGGAAATGTAGATATGAACTGGTCATTTTTGGATTATGCTGCTCTTATCGAAAAGATGGGAAAGACAACCACTACACCACCCAAGGAGGAAAAGAAACTCATGAAAACAGAAGATGCAAACAAAATTATTCGTATTCTACAAGATAGATGGAATGCCTCAACGTGTCAGGATGAAAAGAAGGAAATGGGGCGGCTTGCCGATGAGGTGCGTGTGGCTGCTGGAATGAAGAAAGTGAATGTTTAAATACAAAAACAAATTGATCAACTAAAAAAAATAATAAAGAGCCGGGGATTCCCGGCTTTTTTTAATATTTTTGAATGATATTATAGAATCGTTGATATCCTTGTCGAGCTAGTTGTTCGCCTTCGGATATTTTTTTATATGCTGCTTTTTCTTTGCTTACATACTGATTCATCGTATATTCATTCGGATTTTCAAACACGTTATTAAGCGCTTGAAGTGCTTCGTCATACTGTTCTAGTGCTATCTTGCTTTTCTCTAATATTGTGTTCATGTCAGAAACATTGATTTTATTTGCTGATGCTAGACGAGCGAGTGCTTGAACTTCTTTCACACGTTTGGAATATAAATCAGTGAATTGAGCATGTGCTTTCTGTACATTTGTATACATGGTGGAGCTTCCATTTACCCGCATATCATTGTATGCAAGAGAAAGCCCTTCGCTTAATTTGCCAACTCCCCTGTTTAAATCTTGCAGATTGATATACATATTTGAAATCTGACTATATAGCTTTACGGTTTGGATATCATTTTCAGTATATGTTTTTACAGCTTTTTGTTGAACAGGTGCAGCGCTCGCGTAGTTTCCTCCAACAACAACAGACACAGCCATGATAGCGGCTATCAATTTCTTTTTCATCTCTTTCCCCTTCCATATTTTTCTTATATCGTATCGTAGAAAGGACTTTTTTACCATGAGAACATATATTCTTTAATTTTCGATTGAGCTTACTGTATCATGAAACCTGAAGGTATTCCGAAAAAAGAACTTATGCAGGTGCTGGTTGTACCTATTCAAATAGAGCAAAGAGCGAAGTGTCTTTAACGATTGTGAAGAGGTGAATAGTTAATGAAAGCCCCGTTCTTATGGGCTGGCTTTGGTGGATTGGTGTATCAGATTTTGAATGCTAAAGGGGTGCTTGTTCCTCCTGACCTTTGGGATTTAGGATTAGACCTTATCAGTTATGCTTGCATTGGTGTTGGTGTAGTATCTGGGTATACCGGGAAAGTGAAGAAAGAATAAGACGATTAAGCCCCGTTGTCCGTATGGGTGGCGGGGCTTAATTTTTTATTTTAGGATACATTATCTTATTTGATGAACGCTAGTAAATGTAAAATCTACAAAAAAGTATGATTATAGTAGATACATGCCGTTTCGAGGACAAACTCCTAAGGAATAAATTGGGGAATATAGGTAGATGGAAATAGGAGGTGAAAGTTCTGAGAAAAGCTCACAAATGCAGACCGGGGAATCCTGTAGTAATATGTTCCCCTTCGTTATATCCATCAGGTTCTCAAGGACCCCAAGGGCCACCGGGACCCCAAGGGCCACCAGGACCTCAAGGGCCACCGGGATCAGTAGGGTCAGTAGTGATCATACCCACTGTTCAAAGATATTTTTATATCACAGACTCAGATATTCAGGGCCCTCAAGTTATTCCAGCTACTGAATTTACTGGTGATGGTGGAGGGCCAATAAGTGAATTTACAAACCTTGGACAAAACAGCTACAGTAATCTTTATATTAATGGAATATTACAAGAAGGTAGCATATACAACGTAAGCCTAAATGCTCTAACTATTAATCCCAATGGCAGCACTATTTTTGCAGGTGAACCTATTATCCTTGAAATTGTTCAGTTTTCCGCTCAAGTATTTCCTTAAAAACTGTGTAATATAGCTGAGTGACCTTTCTGCTTTTGATGTTTTAGTGAGTGTGTGGCAAGGTGACTTAAATTCATAGCTAAGAAATACTATGCAAACTCATATCGATTATTTGGTTTCTATATCCTATATACGTCTTATTCATTATATTAATTTTGCCACACACTCTTAGTATTAATTAAAGCGTAAGGGGAGCGTTTATCGTTAGATTAATAGCGAACTCATCAGAAAAGAAAAAAGTAACCTAAGGTATCCTACTTTCGAGTTATAAATTGTGCTTATATACTAAGTCATTTGCTGTTCCTAAAGTATAGTGCGGGGAATAGAATGCAGTAACGGATAGGAGAAACCCTCTTCCTAGAGGTTTTCCAAAAAATCCGTAATGATAAAAAGGAAAGGAGTGAATGTACATGCCTATAGTTAAACCGTTTATAGCTGGTAGAAAGTTTACCTCTACAGCAGGGGCAGGAACAGGTACAGGTGCTACATTTGCGATTGCTGCTACAGCTTTTACCGATGATACTGGTGCAGCTGCGACAGCATTTCCAGCTTCATTTTCGTATTACAACCTGTATATTAACGCCCTGATTCAAACCGCTGATACTTCAACTGCAACCACAACTACATTAACGATCCCAGGTGGAGACGTGCTTGATCCAGCAACACCGATTACTGTTGAATTTGTTGTCACTTAGTTAAGGTTTATTTGTCGTAATATTGTACAAGCATAGTAACTCCATTAAAGAAGAAGTGAGACCATTAAGCCCCACTGTCCGTATGGATGGTGGGGCTTAGTTTGCTATTTTAAGATAAATTAGCTTATTTAATGAATGTTAACAGATACAAAAACTCAAGAGAGTATATTTTTAGATAGTGAACTGATGTAATTTTAAAAATGTTATTATATTAATAAATAAAACCTCTTCATAAGATACATGAAGAGGCAGGAGATGATTGAATTGGCTTGCTATCATTATATGCTCTTGTTGAAGTAAAGTTCCTTGAGTAAGTGAGCAGTCTTACCCAACTGTAAAATGTTACGGACAAGGAGTGATTACAGCTTCTCCATTTCCTACATTAAAGGCGGTAGTGGAGAACCCAAGCACGGCTGGATTTCCTATTGTGAGTGTAATGGTGTTGTTTGGCGCCCCTGGTCGGTTGACAGTCAACGTAAATGGAACAGGGTTAGCACCAAAGACTGCCGGCGTAGCACTACCCAAACCGGTAACTACCATTTGAGTCGTCCCCGTACAGGTTACAGTAATTGTAGTTGGATCTATGGCGAAAGTAAAATCTGTCGTTGTTATTGGTGGCGTATCTCTGAAAGTGAATGTAAGGAAACTAGATCCAAGCGTACAGGTAGGACAGATTTCCCCGAAGAAATTGATGAGTCCGTTGGCAGCAGTGCCATTAAACAAGACATCTTGGCTTCCCCTTGTGATATTAATAGGATTTCCTGCTTGGTTTGTTAGACTACACGTACAGGCTGCTCCACCACCAGGACATGAGACCATGGTTGATACAGATGATAAAGCAGGCACCCCATTAACTATGGTTGATGCAGTTATTGTTACAGCAGTAGGAGGAGTACCTGGTGCTATCATAAATGGAGCTATAAACATACCATTAAAATCTGTATTAACGGTGGTAGACAAAAACATAACTACATCAGAAGAGCTGGTTAATGTGACTGTCGCACCTGGTACTGGTACCCCATTACAAGTTACTGTGCCATTAATTACACCTCCGCAAACTACTGTTGGAGGAAGGGGCATTAGCGTTAGGAGTGGATTTGTACAAGGTATTACAGGCGGACATGGCGGACATATCTGTGAAATAGGAGGACAAGTGATTACAGGAGTACCACAACTGCATTTATGAAATTTGTTCAATCCTATTCACCTCATTTCTTGTGATTAATATACCTAGCACTATCACCTTATTCTGTTATCTTAGAAATGGCATGGACTATACAAGCCTGATTTAGTAATTGTTATTATGTATTAAAAGGGCACACAGTATTTAGAATGACTGCATAATTTAAAATTAGGGGCACACAGGGAACAGTTAAATCTTCCAAGGGAATACCTTGGAAGATTTTTCTGTTTTAGGAATAATTTTTTCTTTCTTCTGGAACAAGAACTAATGTTCTTGTATAATCTGAAATAAGAATGTATGTTCTTGTTGTAGGAGGATAAAAGGGATGAATCAGCTTTCAAAAAGACAACAGGAGATCTTTGAATTCATCAAGAAAGAAGTCAAAGAAAAAGGATTCCCGCCAACGCTCCGGGAGATTGGAGAGGCAGTTGGTTTGGCTTCTAGTTCTACAGTACACAGTCACTTAGCACGTTTAGAGAAGAAAGGCTTAATTATGCGTGATCCAAGCAAGCCACGGGCGCTTACTATTTTGCATAATGAAGAGGAGAATGTATGATGAATTTGTTCACATACTTAGGCCGAACAGTTGAGATTATTTACCTGAACCAGAATGGGGAGCTGAGTCAGAGGAAGATACGATTGCTGTCAGTGAAGGACGGAAAAATTCGAGCATATTGCTTTAAACGAAGAGCAACACGATATTTTTCAGTTGAAAATGTGCTGGCAATGCGGCCGGTAAACGAAAAGCGAGTGAGTTAAAAAAGACCCGGCTCTATACCGGGTTTTCGTTTGACCACATTGACCACATTTTTGACCACGTACTCATTTTATTAGATTGTTTTTCGTTTTCTATCGTTGTATATAATATAGAAGAAACTAGATTTATTTAACGGTATTTATCTACTTTGACCCTGCCTTTCTTAAGATAATTAAAATGGAAGTATAATCAGACACTGAAGACAAGCAGCTGGAATCCCTTGATATATAAGGGGTTTCAGCTCTTTTTGATTTCTCGAAAATGTCATTTGCAAACATTTTGCAAACCTTTATTGCACTAAAGTGATTTTCAGCCCGGTTTTTTCTCGGATTTTTTCATAGCTACATCGAAATTTTGAGCTAAACTTTCTTGCATATTCGGAAGCACATGAGAGTAGGTGTTTAATGTGATGCTAATGTCTGCATGTCCTAATCGTTCGCTAACGACTTTGGGGTTTTCTCCAAGCTGCAATAAAAGAGTTGCATGTGTGTGACGTAAATCATGAAACCTAATTTTAGGCACGTCAGCAAACTTGCAAGCAATTTTAAAATCGGCATTGATGTCGGCCGGGTCAATCATTGAACCATTCCAATTCGCAACCACCAAGTCGTGCTCTTTGTAAGCTGAACCCACACGTAGTGTTATTTCCATTTGTTTGATTTTATGTGCCTTAAGGATTTGTAATGCGAAATCCGGAACCATGATTGTGCGAATAGAACCTTTGGTTTTTGGTTCTTGAAGAGACAAGCTACTTTTTATTTTAACTAATGTTTGCTGAATACGAATAATCCCTTTTTCGAGGTCGCAATCTTTCCAACGTAAACCCAGGATTTCTCCTTTATGCATGCCGCAATAAATAGCTAGTATATAAGCAATGTATAGCTTGCTGTTTCCGGTTTTTCTTTTTTTAATCTCTTGTAAAAACTTATTGGGTTCTGCTAAATCCCATGTTCTTACCTGTCTTTTTTCGATTCTTGGTGGAGTCACTAACGAAGCGATGTTTTCTTTTATTGCGCCCCATTCAGCTGCTTTTCGTAAAGATTTACTTATAATAGCATGCATACTGCGAATGTAACTTGCTGCAAGTCCAGTATCCATTTTCTTTGAATATAGAGCTTGAAGATGCCTTGGCTTTATANTTTTACATATGTTGAAGCTCATAAGTAGATGGACGAATGGAATGTTTTGCTACATTTTCCATGTACTCTAATAAATAACTCTCATAGTCATCGGTGGATTCTTTGATGTATTCATTATTTTCTATTTGTGAGATTAGTTCAGCACATGCCTTCTCAGCCTCCTTTTTTGTTTTAAATCCACTAACGGTTTTCTGCTTTCGTTTGCCTGTTTCTAGGTCGCGCCCTACATCGATGGAGAAAGACCATTTAGAGCCGCGTTTGCGAAAATATCCTACCTTCTTTATGTAAATGGTGTGGATAAGCTGTGTACAATGAAGTGAGAATATTCGTTCTGTTTTATGATGAAAAAGAAGAGCCCGAAGGCTTTACTTTGGTTCTGAAACTGAAAAATGTATATTTAATTTCTATATTGATCCCACTCGTTTGGGAAAACAGCGATGTTTCCATCGTGAAAATCTTGGTTAATTACAATTTCGCAAACTCCCCATTTATTTTGTTCGATGATTGAATTATCGGTAACAGGTAGTCCTAACTTTTCAATAGCTTCTTCTGGTGTTGTTTTTGATGTGAATTGAATCTTTGCTAATTCATCTTTATAGAAAATTACGGTAGCATCCTCGAATACATCGTTGTTCCCATACATGAGATAGTCCGCGTATACGATTGAACCATTTTTTAATTGAAACTTACCATTTGGATATTGTTTTTCTTTAGTATCTTGTTTAAACATCTTGTTGAATTCACTTTTTGTAAGAGAAATTTTACTCGGAGTTTCTTGTTTTGTTTTTGTGGGTAATGTATTTGCTTCGGATGAAGTGTTTGCAGAAGGTTGTCCCTTTACCTCTTTAGAATGTATAGTTATATCTGCTGAATTTTCCTCTTTTATTGTTTCTTTGTTGCTACATGCTTGTAATAATAGAGAAGCCATCAGTAATATTGTTATGTAAGTTCCTTTCCACATCATTCTTCTCCTTTTTCATATACCTTTACATTTATGGAAATATTTTCTGAAAACCGTAAAATAATGCCCTGCTTGTCCAGTTAGGTCAGGCAGGGTTATTGTTTTTCAGGCTTTAATAAATGGATTTCCTCTTCGGTACGAGCAATACGTAAGATTTGATAATCCAAGCGTTTATGAATGCGTTCAGTGTCTTCTTTTGTTGCCATTTTAGATTGAACATCCGTAATCATGTGGAGTAGGCTTTCACCTGCTTTAATGTTTTCGATATGTTTACGTTCAATGGAATCATTCATTTCATCAAATCGTTGATTCATCTCTGTTTTTAATTGCTTAACTTCGTTTTTGACTCCGCGTAATTCAGCAAGAATCTCCTTTAGCAATTCATCGCTCATACATACCACCTCGCTTGCCTTGTTTCTTTAGTTTCTTAACAAGTTCAATAGCTTGCCTTGCCTCGTCATACATATGTTCTCGGAAAACTTCTTTTTCTTCAGGTGAAAGTTCGTCATATCCTTCTAGGTCGTCATAGAAGAAGAGGCTCATTTCTTTCTCAGCTTCTTTTGGTGACGGATTGGCTGTACGTCCTAAAAGATAGTCAGTAGTAGTGCCTAGTACGTTAGCTAAATCAATAAGCATTTCATTTGATGGAGAACTATATTCTGTTTCATAGTTAGATATGGTTGTCTTTTTGGTGTTAACTAACTTAGCTAGATCTTCTTGTGTATAACCCTTAGCTTTTCTAGCTTGCCTTAAGCGTTGAGCAAGCATATTTTCACCCCTTCTTTTGTTCAAATATATTGTACTAAAAAGCAATTATCTAGAAAATAAAGTCCAAAAAAATCAAATTTAATCATCGATATCCAAATAATTTGGATTTATACTTTGTATATAAGTTCAAGAAAGTTGGAATCGGTGGTGATGATATGAAGAACCTGCCGTTAATTCATGCTAGGAAGTCTAAAGGTTTTACTCAGGAAGAATTGGCAGGACTAATGAACCGTAAAAAGACAACAGTTAGTAACTGGGAAAATGGATATTTTTCACCTACATTATAACGGGGAAGTAAAGAAAGTAGTGAACAAGCAGTCTGGTGAGAAGGAAATCACGCTTGTGGTTCCGAGAGAGCAGCTACGAGGTAAGCTTGATTCGCTAGACGACATTCTTGGCGGAAAAGCAGCCATCACATTTGATTCATTGGTAGTCAACTATAACATCGAAATCAATACACAAACCAATGAGCCGCTGAAAAAGTACCAGGTAGACGACAAGGGTGTTGTACATGAAGTGAAGCCTGAGGGTGAGCAACTGGAAACAGATTTTGGTCTTCCGAAAGCGAAAATCCCGACCAAAGAAGAGCGAGAGAAGGTCGAACGTGAAATCGTTGGCGAGTTTATTCTCAGCGGATTGGCACCGAGCTATGAGGATCTGCCGTATGACTTCACTGATATTGTGAAACGTCGTCTGGAGGGCGAGACATACATGAAATTGGCGTCTGAGTTAGGCATTTCTTCTGGCAAGATTGTAGAGCTGATAGACGAGTATCGGAAACGCGTAGTTCCATTGGCAATGAAGTGGGATGAGTGGAGACAAGGGAAGGAACAGCCGAAACAGGAGGCTAAAGAAGAGCCGAAAGCTGAAATGGAGGACAAGCCTGAGGGGAACGAATCAGAAGACAAGGGAGAAGACGAAGAAGAGCAACAAGATGGTGTTGCGTAAGACAGCTAACACGGGAGTACAAAGCGTATAAAGCACGTGTAGTCGAGCAGATGCGTAGCGGAGATACGACGTAACAACAAAACCAGCAAGCCTTACTTAGCTTGCTGGTTAACAGGAATTACTTTACAACCTTACCTATGATTTGTTCTAACTTTATAGATCCGAATACTCGACTGTCATAGCTATTCCAGCGATTGTCGCCTAGTACAAATACTGTTCCTTGAGGAATCGTATACGGACTATAATCTTCCGTAACCCGAAGTGTTTCATCTTGTTTTGCTTCTAAATTTGTACTCAGTTAAGTAACGTAATAAAATCGATTGGTCGCAGGTAGTTGAATGAATCTTCTTGCTCTAAGGGAGTAGTGATTCTTAAACCAACGGCTCACCTTGTTTAGGAAGGGTACGAATCATCGTCCATTGTTTTTTCGAAAAGATGAACGCTGTTGCCAGCAAAGTAAGTGCGACAAAAACACCAGATTCTCCCGTCCACAATAATACAGAATCACCTTGTGTAAAAAGGTCAAAGACGTTTTGGATGATGGCATTCCATGTTGAATGTAAGAAGACTGCAGGCCAGATGCTTCCAGTTGCTAAACGCAAATACGCAATCACATACCCAAAGGACGTGACCGAGATCATAAAAAGAACGATAGAAAGAAGAAGTATTGGACTAGCGTAGTATAATCCAGCTACCATGAGCGGTAGATGCCAAACACCCCAAATCATTCCGCTTACGAGAATAGGCCGGGAAACTCGGGCATCGATCAAGCGTGTGAGCATGTAACCGCGCCACCCTACTTCTTCTCCAATGCTTCCGGGCAAGCCATAAATCGTTCCAAGCGTTGTATTTACTAACAGGAATATGCGCGAAACGATTTTTTACGACAAAAAAGTGAGCCGTGGTTAAGATGTACAGTGAATCTTTTCGTGAAATTGATTCAAATAAACGCGATATACGTGGTGAGCCGATGGGCTGATTTTCGTAAAACAGCCCATATTACGCAATAAAAAAGGCCGGTGCGGGTCCGGCAATTAATACTTGGAGATGATATTTTTTAATAATGGATTAATACTAGTATATTTTGCTAGATGAAGATGGTGATAGAAAAAAGGACAAACGGGCAATAAAAAAGGCCGACGCATGGTCGGCAAGTGAAAAGAAGGTTTACTCTCATAATATACCATATTTAGGTAAATGGGTAAATAAGGAAATTGATAGAAGGGAATAAAAAGAGCTGGCACAAGGCCAGCAAGGAAGAAAATATTCATCATGAGGCATTACCAGTATATGTTTTCGAATGAAAAAGGTGAAAAAAGAGAGCGGAAAAAAAGACCGGCACAGATTAGGCCGGTAAGTAGCAGGTAAACGTATCATCGTAAAGGCGATACATCACCAATATACTCATTCGAATAAGAGGTGAAAGAATGAGTAAAAAAGGACCGGAACAAGGCCGGCAGTTAACAAGTGAATGTGACATCTCCAGGAAGAGATACTACTAGTATATTCTGCTAGATAAAAATGGTGATAGAAAAAAGACAAATGGGCAATAAAAAGGGCCGATGCAGGTCGACCCCATTCTGTCCCCATAGGCCAATGAAAGGATACTACAATATATTCGGAAGAGGTGACAAGCGTGCGGGAATTTAGGTTTCAGGCTTGGGATAAAAATTACCCTCTCCTTCTATGAAGAGAGCGAAAAAGGGATTTCTACTGGGCTATTACATACAATACGCCCGTTTTTGTAAAAAATGAAATAAAAAACCTCCCATAGAATATATGGGAATAGGGAGGACATAAAATGCGTGATTCTTTGGGAAGAAATCGAGGATCGATTGAAAAGAGTTTAGGCAATAAATAAAAAAGACCCTCCTACTTATAGCAGAAGGGCGACGAGAGATAAGAGGTATCGAGAAATAGAATCGTGTATGATAAGTATTTCCTTTTCGTAAATAAACAAAACCCCTTCTGAAGAAGGGGCGTCTCAAGGGGGAACCAAACATAATGCTATTACCTACACAGTATATTGCCCTACATTTGAGAAATTAAACATAAAAAATGCCCCTACAGTTTATTAACCATAGAGGCAGGACAAGGAAGCAATGGCTGACTATATAGTATGACGTATAAATAGAAAAAGTTACAAATAAAAAACACCCTCTCTGGATTCGTGGTCCGGGGAGGGAGTCTCTGCTTTGGTTGAATTTACTGGTTAAGAATATTCTACCATGAGCAGGGGGAGTCGTCATGAATAAACATGTGTTTTTGGAAGAAGTTTGTGCTAAGTGTCCAGGTTCACAATGGGGAAAGTCGGCCATGTGCCGTATTCATGACATGCATATCGGCAAAGTACAGAGTTGTCCCCAATGGGAAGGGCATCAGGTGGCACAAGAGGAAGCGAATCAGGAGCAACTTGCTTGGTGTGAATTAGAACCCGCATTAGAAGCTATACAACGTGTAGAACAGGACCTGCGTGATTACCACTGGATGGCGAAAGAGATTCAAAAATTGCAGGATTGGGATAAGCATCAAAAGCAGTATCCGAGAGAGAGATGGGAGAGTCTGTTGGGAGCTGGTACGGCACAGTATGGTATTGAGGCATCGTTACCGAAGGCGAAAGGCGTAAATTCGGACGTAACATACAGAGAAGCGCAAAAGCTCCTACGGAAATGGGAGCGCATGAAACGGTATGAGCATAAGGTGAAGAAGCTAGATGCTTCTGTGGCTACGTTACAGGACGAGAGAGAGCGAGCAGTAGCCGAGGGAATACAGACGGCTTAAAGATGTATGAAATCGCTCAGCAGCTTGATGTGGCTCGTCAGACAGTGGATAGGATTCGTCGGTCAATGATTCGCAATTTAGCATGGGATATGTATGAGGATGAAGTAAGGAAAGGCCTGTCGGCATAGCGGCGGGCTTTTTGTTACATGTGGTATGACTTTTGTGGGAGAGGATCGAAGTGTATTATGCTGAACGTAAGGAGAGATAAGCGAAGGGGCCGTTCCGAGGGAGCGATCCTTTTTGTTATGAAATTTAATCAATCTTAAATAGGGTTAACTTCTGAGGGTAAATGAATGTCTTTGACCAAGGGAGGAAAGTTATCGACTGAATTCTTAAAAGTGCTCTAGGTAAATGTGTACATCAGTATAAAAATGTTTGTTATTTAGATGCCTGTCTAAGCAAATCTAGTATTTCTTCATATAGTGTAATAAAAATGTAAGGAGGTATTGGATTTGCAAAAAAAAGTAACGAGTAAAAAAGGTGCTCCATTAACTAAAAGAAAAGGTATTAAACGACTGCTCCCTGTAAGGAAAATGACAAGCCTTATTAAAGTGGTTAGACCTAATGCTACGACTGTAATTGGTACCGATGAAAGTTGGTTTAACGCGATAGAAATCCCACGGGAATCGTTTTGGGTTCCAACCAATACGGCAAGGTGGGTATGGGGAGCCAATGATCCGTTTGGTGCTGCGGCAGTTATTAGTAGAAGATTTAGAATTCGAAGGGTAAGAGATGTTATTAGTGCTACTCTTTTCTTTGCAGTAGATAACTATGGCGTTGTATTGATAAATGGGAGGCCTGTTATTAATGACATTAAACAAAACACGCCTCGGTTTTTTACTAACGGAAGAACGATCGATATTAGTGACTTTCTTAGAAGTGGAATTAATGACATTGTTATCGTTGGTTTTAACTTTGGTGGACCTGGAACGGGATTCGATCTTCCGAGAAGTACAGCTAATCCCGCTGGAATCCTTGCAAGACTTACTATTGAGACTTAGTCATTATGAGCGGTTTTACCAACGGAATACAGATTTGGAATGTTTAATAATTAATAAACTATACATTAAAAAAGCCGCTCCTGAGCAGGAACGGCTTTTTGTTATCCAATTTTGTCATTATTTATCTAAAAAGCGTACAATCTGGTGCAGTACTTGTGAATGGTGTTCGGAAAATACCTTTAGCAGGATATAAAAAAGAGGGGTGTGTTATGCTGGACGCAGGGAAGGATAAGCAAAGGAACCGTTCCGAGGGAGCGGCCTTTGTTGTTTTGGATGGGAACATGCGTCATTAAGTATTAGTGTGCGAACGGGTAATAGACCGCCTCGGCTAGAAGGTCGGTCTATTTTACGGAAGAGAATGTTTGCATCCATTAAGCAATTGAAAATGCAGGTACAAACTGACGATGCAAGACGGTGTTCCCCTCTTGAATGATTCCGTCTACAGTGATTCCCCACGTATTCACAATGACAGGTGGACGAATAGGGTCAGGTGGAAGAATAGGGTCAATTGGATGAAGAGGATTTACCACCACTTCATACAAAGGACTTGGTGGAAGAACAGGATCAGGTGGATAGGCATGAATGATAAGATTCCTACGTGGTGGAATAGTAACGGGCGTTGTAAACGGCAAAAACCCCACAGGAGGGGAAAAGGGACCCGGACCATTGTTAATGACAATCCCATTTCCGTTACCGTTACCATTACCATTACCAGGAGGATTAAGGATGTCCCCACATAAGAACGCAAATTTGTTAAATTCGGTTGGAGTACATGTGTTTTGCCAATCTGAGACTGAGACAGTGACGGTTTGAGGAAGATCAGGGGCTTGATTAAATAAAGAAACGACAATCACGTCTGTGCTAGGGTGCCGGAACATTAGACCTGTGGTTCCAGCTGAGGGGCTACTGGTTCCGTTAGACGGTGGTATACAAGGAGATAGTAGACAAGATGAGATTACAGGATTCCCTTGCATGCATTTGTGAAAATGATTCACTTTTTTCACCTCTCATTTGTTGTACATAGGTATTTATTATTCGGCGCTCTTGAAACGGCATGTACCTACGGAAAAGACACTCTTTAGAAGCTTTATATCAAATTGTGAATTAAGGCATAAAAAAAGAGGGGCATACACCCCTATGCTTCCTTCGCTATATTCGTTTCTATGTAGCAATGTGGGCAACAGGCTTTTGTGTTACACATGTTACATTGTGAGTCATATGAAACTTTGTGTTACATGTGTTACTACTTTTGCGGGAAAGGATCAAGGCGTGTTATGCTGGACGCAGGGAAAGATAAGCGAGGCCGTTCTGAGGGAGCGGTTCTTTTTGATTGATATCTGAAGTTATAAGTATTAATCTACTAAAAAATAACTATTATATGGATTTTACTGTTGAAATTTTACACGATATACCATATTATTTAGTTGTAAGTTAATTTAGCAAATATTAGGAGGTATATTCGTGAAAAAAGTTCTTGCTAGTAGTTTGGTAGGGTTAACTTTGTCTTTGGGTTTTGTAGCTCCTTCGTTTGCTGCTGAGACTAACACATTATCAGAAGTAAAATTACAAGCTGTTGAAACAATCCAAGAAACAGTAAGTGTCGGAGAAGAAATTAATCTGCCATATAGAAGTGGATATTATTATGTTGTTGAGATGGGGAGTAGGTATATAGATTTAACTAATAAAGGAGTTCTTACCGGTAAAAAAGTAGGGGATGCTTTGGTTACAATTTGGAAGGACGGAAAGATGATTTATAAATACGAAATCGAAGTAGTTGAATAGATAATTCAAAGCTACTCTTCGGAGTAGCTTTTTTGTTATCCATTTCCGTTATTATTTATCCAAAAAACGTACTTTGATATCCATTTTCCGTACTTTAGTAGTCAAAAAGCGTACAATTCAGTGCAGTACTTGTGAATGGTGTTCGGAAAATACCTTTAACGTAAAGAGGAAATACTTTCCTCTTGTCGAAATAATTGGCGGGAGGGAAAGTATGAAAAAAATACCTATGCTATTTATTTTATTAAGTATGTTTCTTTTTGTAGTAGGTTGCACATCAGATAAAAGAGTCGATAGTCAGATCATTTTACCTAAAGATATCCCCAGCTTTGTTCAAAAAAAAGATTTTGAAACAATCGATTGGGACAAAAAAGCAGTTACATTCGACAACAATATTATCGGGAATGAAAATAAGTCAGGCGTTATTGGTGTAGATATGCCAAGTTTAAACGGCCAAAAGTGGATGTGGCATCTTTGGGGGATTGAAGATCCTAGAAAAACAACATTAACGGTAGTTGGTTTTCACAAAGAAACGGGAACTGTCCATCAAATTCTAACAACAGGTTGGACGATTGGACTTGGAGGAGAAAATAATGGAGCGGATGCACATGCACCTTCTAGTGTGAAAATACCAAAGCCAGGAGAATGGGCGATTTTGCTTTATACTGACGAAAAATTATTTGATATTTTAGTTTATGAAATTAATGAATAAACCATTTCAGAAACAAGCACCCACGTGGTGCTTTTTCTTTTGCGTAACGTTACAAACGAGCCAGCGAAACGAAAATAAGAAATTAAATTCAAGGCTATGTTACATTATTTCATAAAAAATTTTAAAAAACGGGAAAGAAATCCTGAAATTATACGTTATAGCTAATGAATAGGCAAAAAAGAAGAAGTTACGCAACATCCTTTTTAGAGGGGAAAATAAGCATCAAGAGTGGATTAAGCTAGTTTTACCATAGGGTGAGGCTAAATATAAAAAGAGAGGGAATAAGAATATGAAAAAGGTAGCAACTGCATTTTTAACGATCAGTTTATTGGCTACAACGCCAGTCTTCGCGGCTGAACAGGAAAGTAATCCAATCCAGCAAGAAGAGGGAATGGCTGAACAAGAGGAATACTCTCCGGTTAAAAAACTGACTGTTGATGAAATTATGGCCCAGAAAGGGATGAAATCGGCATTAGAATCATTCTATAATAAATTTCCACGAACAAAAGCATATAAAATCATGGGTAGTAAAGTTCCAACGAGTAGAAATGGCGAAGAATTAAATGAGATTACTTTGTTCTTGGAAAGTGATAAGAAAGAAGAGTCATTTTACTTATACTTTGATATAGAAAAAGAGAGGATAACAGCATATATTCAAACAGTAAACAATATTTCTGAATCCGAATTACCAGGCAAAGTTCAAGCATCTCTGGACAAAGTTTATAGCCTTTCACCGGAAACGAAGAACCTTAAGCTTTATAGTTCCTTTATGTCTTTCCCTACCATAGAAGGGGAGGAACAATTGAAAACATATATGCTTAGTTTTAATGAGAGCGGAAAAAGAGAAGAAGGAAAGACAACCGATAAAGAATTTGACATAACGTTTGATGAAACAGGGAAAGTTCTATATTTTACTTTCAACAGATTACCTTTAGTCAACCTTCAGGGGAACACAAAAGAGGAAAAGGCGCAAGACCTGTTGAAACGGTTATATGAGGAAGAAGCTAATGAATACAAGATAAAGAAAGTAAATGAAATCTCAAAAGATGATCTGAGTGATAACTCTACTAACAATGATTTTAGTGGATCTATTGTATTTATGCCCCTATCATCTGAAAAAGAACCAATCGTTATCTATTTTAATAGTAAAGATGAGCTTACTATGTCTCAAGAGAATACACGAGATTTCTTGGAAGATGCAGGGCTTTTATAATAGCATACACAATACAAATAAAGTCGTTCTAACTGGAACGGCTTTTTATTATCTATTTTCCGTACGAGTGGTCCTTTGTTATTAATAATATTTGGTATATATTGAAACATTTACCAGGAAGAGACCGTTTAAGTATAATAGTAAGACTAAATATACATAAAGTAAGAGAGGGGATAAGACCATGAAAAAAGTAGCAACTGCATTTTTAGCGATTAGTTTATTGGCTACAACGCCAGTCTTCGCGGCTGAACAGGAAAGTAATCCAATCCAGCAAGAAGAGGGAATGATTGAACAAGGGGAAAATCAAGAACTGACTGTTGATGAAATTATGGCCCAGCAAGGCATGAAATCAGCATTAGAGTCATTCTATGATAAATTTCCGCAAACAAAAACATATGAAATATCGGGTAGCAAAATTAAAAAAATAGAAAATGATAAAGAGAAAAATGTGATTCAGTTGTTCTTGGAAAGTGATGAAAAAAAGTCGTTTGTCTTAGAATTTGATATAGAAACAGAGAAGATAACAGAATATACTCAAGCAGTATCCAATATTCCTAAATCCGAATTACCAGGCAAAGTTCAAGCATCTTTGGATAAGGTCTATAGCCTTTCACCGGAAGTAAAGGACCTTAAGCTTTATGATTCCGTGATGTATTTCTCTACCATAAAAGGGGAGGAAGAATTGAAAAAATACAGGTTTAGTTTTAATGAGAGCGGAAAAATGGCGGAGGGAAAGACAACCGATAAAGAATTGAGCATAACGTTTGATGAAACAGGTAAAACTCTACATTTTGACTTTGAAAAGCTACCTTTGGTCAACCTTGAGGGAAATACAAAAGAGGAAAAGGCACAAGACCTGTTGAAACGGTTATACGGGGAAGAAGCGAATGAGTACAAAATCAAGAAAGTAAATGAACTCCCAAAAGATGACCCAAATTATAAAGATCATAAGGATTTTATAAGAGGAACTATTGTATTTATGCCTATATCCTCTGAAAAAAATCCGATTTTAGTAGGCTTTAATATTAAAAACGAGCTTACTATGTCTCAAGAGACTACACGAGATTTCTTGGAAGATTTCGGGCTTTTATAATAGCAAATACGATACAAATGAAGTCGTTCTCATTGGAACGGCTTTTTATTATCCGTTTTCCGTACTTTAGCAGCCAAAAAGCGTACAATTTAGTGCAGTACTTGTAAATGGTGTTCGGAAAATACCTTTAGCAAGGCATAAAAAAAGAGGAGCGCACGAAGTGATATGAACATAAGGTGAAGAGAATGTATCACGTACAAGAGCACAAGAATTAAAGCTTGAGGTTGTAAAAAATCTAGATTGGGTTATTTATAACGAACAAAAGAATAGGTGCTCTCTTCATGAGAACCCTTTTTTAAGTTCGATAACTTGGTTTATGTCTACTTAACAAATGAATGTAGGCTGTTACCCACTGGAACATTTAGGCATATCTTATTCTGAAAGTTTATTTTAGGAGGCTTGTTCATGTCCAATGGATTTGTTGCTCGCTCGTTAGATGAGGTTCGTTTCTGGTCTTATGAAAGAGCATTCGCTTTTTCTTAGACTAGGCTTTCCTGTAGATGCTACAGAATTAATCAATGAGGCTAATTATTTTTATGCACTATTTGATGGAATTGAAAAAAGGGCTCAGGCATTTACCGCTAAAGCTGATCCAGAACAAATTAAGCGTTTTAATACAGAAGTCCATCAAGCAGCTTCAATGATCTGGGGTTTCAAAAGAAAGGTATTAGGGTTGATTTTGCACTGTAAGCTTCTAGGCGGGAATAATTTTCCCTTATTAGTTGATCATACAAGTCGAGAAGCTGCTTATTTTAGAAACCGATTAGAAGAACTAAATTTGGGTAGGCTTGAACCTATTCCTGATGCCATTATTGATGAAAATGTATTCTTCTTAAGAATTATGGCTGATCACGCAAAGTTTATTGGACACCTTCTTGACCCATCTGAGCGGAAATTGGTTGAGCAAGCGAGGGAGTTTAGCCATGATTTTGATCAGCTTTTATTCCAGGCTATCGATTTAGACTCGATGAGGCCACAGTCTCAAACTATTCCGCTGTTGGATCAGTTTTTAGATCAAAATCGAGTATCAGTAAAATCACTTCGTGATTTTAAAAAGACTGCTCGTGATTTAATTGAAGCATGTCGGATTAAAAGTGTCATTCATCCTTTACTGGCTGATCATGTATTCCGTGAGGCTGAGAGATTTCTGGAGATTATCGACATGTTTGAAAGGGCACTAACAGGAAAAAAATCTGTTAGTAAATGCTAAAAACGTCCGATAATACCTGTTTTGTAAACTGAAGCAGCCGTTCCAGTTTGGAAACGGCTTCAGGCTGTCGAGAAAGTGGTTTTTTAAAAATCTCGATCTAATTTTGATGATTTTAGGGGGTGCAAAAATGTCTCCCTATGCCTCTAGAAACCCGTACAGGCGAATCTGAGGCGTCAAATTTTTAAGTGGAAAATCTCTATTTTCATAAATGGGGTTTCTCCACACTCTGAAGCACCCATATGGTGCTTTTTATTTTGCCTTGGAGATGATGTGAATGTCCAACAAGATAAAAGAGTCTCAACAAACTATGATAAGTTCCGATAATTAAAAATAAATGGATTTGAGGTGCAGAATGAAAGTTCCCATAGACGCTCAAACAATTACGGCCTTACTGCCTCCTGATAAAAAAGAAAAGGAACGAATAAATAGGATTCAGCGAAGAATCGATGAGATTGATAAAGAGATAAAAGCATTGCGTAATAATTCTTCTATTAATCCAAAACAAAGAATCAGGATGATTTCTCAACTTTATATGGAGAAGGTTGCGTTGCAGAAAGAGTTGAGAAAGGAGGCAACCCCATCTGAAAAGAAAACTGATAGGCCAGAAAATCCTAATGCAAAGCCTTTGAAGGAACGAAAAGTTGCAGAAGATCCTAATAAACCACTCGCTATAAATTTTAAAGTGTAATTATATAGATGTGTCTATAGAATCACTCTTCAGAGTGGCTTTTTATTTTGCGTAACGTTACAAACGAGCCAGCGAAACAGCGTAACAAAACAGTTGCTTCATCTAATGCCGTTTCGTTAGTTGGCTTGTAACGTTAAAACTTTGCGTTACAGATGAAGGAAAGGCTTTCCGCTTGTCGAACAGAGTCATAGGAGGGATGCAGATGTTTTTGAAAGGGTTAAATCTTACCGTAGATACAGGCGGGTTAAATACCATGGCATTAAAGCTAGGAGTATGGGTATTTGCCTTAGGAGTAGCTCTTCTTTTGATTGGAATATTTGTACCTTATCGGATACTTCGTCGTATTTTATGGGCTGGTACATCCCTATATGGATTATATATATTTGCTGATTGGATAAGTCGTTCATATTGAACGGCTTTTTATTTTGCCTTAGAGATGGGTGGTGATGTAGATGGCAAAGTAAATCTATATATCTGATCAAATATAAGAGGATACCACTTTTACTAAGCCTAAACGGGGTTATGTACATTACTACAGGCTTATTAAAGGCGGTATCCTCTTTTTATTTGAAAAAGGGGATACAGAATGCGATTTGAGGACCTACTCACGCCAGATAAAAGAAGGAAGTTAAACAAGATGCGGCAGACGCCAGAGAGGACGGAGCAGCCGGGGCCAGTAAAAGACAAGTTGCCTACGGTATATGTGCCAAGTCGTAAGGAAAGGGAACGTGAGGAATTCGAGCGTTTAATGCGCGGATCGGCCTATACACGCCGTCGCGGAGCAATTAGACAGACACGCCATTCTTAAGGGGGGTTTATCTATGGGAGTGAAACATTTGAGCAAGGATGTACAGGATTTGGTTATAGAAGAATTATGCGAGTATCGCGCTTCAAGGGTAAATATGAGGAATGTAGAGGAACAGAAAAAAGCCGGTATTATTAATCTCTTCCCTACGTTAAAACAATGCGATAGCGAAAATATGCTTAAGTATAGACAAATAGAAAGGGCATTGTGGGAAGCGTTGGACCCTATTGAGAGGGATATAATCGAAAGGAAGTACATTAATTCAACTGACGCAAAAGATATTAATGTTTACACTGAACTAAGTATGAAAAAAAGCACATACTATAAGAAAAAGAAAACCGCAATATTTCATCTGGCCAAGGCGCTCGGAATTATCTGAGTGCTTTTCTATTTGGCTTGATGACAGGGTTCTTGCTGTAGATCGCAAAGTATTTCTAAAAGTAATTTCGAGTTAACATAATCAGGTATTATCGGTATCAAAAAAGGATCTTCGAGTGAAAGATCCTTTACTTGTTTAATTAAGCAACTGTTAGAAGTTCCTATTTTATTCTTAGAAATAGAACTTATAGGTAGCAGCGTGGAAAGTATCGATTTAAAATGCTGTCTTAGATGCGAAAAGTTCCGACTCACGTAAGGGGTGGAACTATTGGAATAGCAAGGGGCTGACGGACTATAAACGTGGCATCCGACCTTGCTGGCTCTTGGTCCCATGGTGCAGGCTCGACCCAGAGCTGCAAATCTCGGTGGCGAATGAACCGGTTTGGAAAATTAACTGATAGGAACGAGACCATTTGTGGATTTGTCCAGTTTGCTTGTCCGCGTCTTAATTCAAAAGTTGAGTCGGCTACTAATTGTGGTTGCATAGGAGTAGTATGGTCAGGAAGTTCTGTAAACTCTAAACGAAAGTTTCGATGTCGGAAACCCCATTGGGGGTTATATAAATCACGAAGCATTCCTCTCGCTCCATAATACCAATCACCAGTCCAAATAAAAGTGGCTGCCCTTTTGTGTGCTAAGCTTGGGACTGGATTGATTGCCCCAAATAAACCGTTATAGCGACTGATGAAATGACCCGGAATATTTAAGGATTCCAGTGAGATAATCATATTACCCCTCCATAGTTTTATAAATTGTTTTTTTTATGCAAAAAAGTAGAATAAAAAGCTCGAAGATCGAGTCAACATTAGCATATTATCGGTATACTAAAAAACCCATAGATATTATATTCAATGAGTGTATTTGATATACATTATTGGTAAACATAATCATAATTTGTGGAAGTTCCGAAACAGAAGACCCCTTGGACACCAAGGGGTTTCAGTATGTCTGAAATGATCGTTTATGCAGGATTTTATACATTGCTGATATATAAGGGTTTTTTGAGTATTGTATTGTTCCTAAAATTGCATAAAAACCTAAATAAAACATTTATTTTTAGAAATACTTTGCGATCTACAGCAAGAACCCTGTCATCAAGCCTATTTGGACGAATGTTGGAAAAATGGGGTACCTTTTGGGGCACCAAAATAGGGTACCTTTTTTTATTTGGGAAATTTGTACGCTTATACCTAAGGAAAAACATTCCTTGGGAGACAGCGCCTTTCCCTTATCAAGGGCGTACTCGGGTGTATTGAATAGCGATGAAGGTTGCGGCCGATAAACGGGGGGAGCAGCTGGAGCTTAAGCAGTATTGCGCCAATAGAGCCACGGGGACAGCAGAATAGAAAGGTTCTGCAAAGGTTGCTGAAACAATGGAGCAATCGACTCTGTAATCCTGGCTATTCCTCCTGGGTGATTATAAGAGGCGATACACCTTATCTACATACTGACCCTGATGATAAATATTAGGGATATCAATTAAAGGAGCGGAGCCATATAGCTGCGCTTTTTTCGTTGGTAGAAAACAAGGGAGGCGGATATGTTTGGGATTTAAAGATGTAGTTATAGCAATCCTTTCATTGGCTGACCTGGACACATTTAAAAAGAACATACAAGAGCAATGGGCAAAAATTAAAGCGATAGTTGCGGATATTCAATCAAGTAATTTAAAGAAGGAACAGGAAAACAGAGAAGCTATGTGGTTATGGAGGAAATGTGGGGGTTACTTTTATGGAGCAAAAACAACCGTCTGTGCGGCATCTAGTTATTACAATGCCTCATCCAAAAGCGGGGTGGGAAGAATGCGTGAGAGCTCATCGGGAGCGGGAAAGACTACGGTGGGAGCAGAAGAAACGGAACATGAAGAGAGGTAGGAAGAGAGCGCAATGATTAGTGCATGGTGGTTACTACTCATTGTACCTACTTCCCTTCTATGCGGATTTTCTATAGGGCTAGAAATCACATATGAATATTATCGAGAATATCGTCGTCGATAGGCGTAAAGAAGGATAAGTGATGACATGTTCAATCCTTTTGAGGGAATCGGAATCCTGATGCATCTACTCTTAATCCCATATATCTTGTTGCGTTGTATTGCGTACCCATTCAATATGATAGGTCGCCTTTTTGATTGGTTAGCTGATAAATACGCGGATAAAGTTAGTTTTTAAGGCGGTGCTTTATATGGACTTAACATCTATATTTATTTAGAGAAAACTATTAACGAAAATGTTACAATATTGGAAATTGATTATAATCCATTTTTGTGTAATTTATACAATAGTTTTTAAGGAGGAATAAAATGGCTAATGCAAATCCGACAGAACCGACAGAAATCAAGTGGCAGCAAAAACAACATTTTCTACACGATTTTTCACAGGAATCTTATGAGCGAAATGAACTTTTTTCCAAATGTATATCTTTAGTTTTTGGTATTTCTGCTTGTTTAGATATTAACCCAGCAAATTTGGAAGGTAAAGTCGTTATTCAGTATGCAGGAGTAACTCTTGCAGCTGTACAATATCAACTTGGTGAACCTGCTTCCGTAAACTTTGGAATCGACGGTGTAGGAAAAGCATCTCTTATAATTGCTGCTACTGTAAGTGAGGATGGGAAGCATAGTATTGAGCTTCATTATATAATTACAGGACCTTTTGGAATTAAACTTGCAGATAATAGTGTAAGTGTTAAATTACCTTTCTAATATTTTTTTCAAACCATATTCAGCTGAATATGGTTTGTTTTATGTTGATTAAAAGGTGAGAAGTATCCTTGCAAGTCAGATATATTCGAAACTACATACGAACTATATAAGTTACAGTTAATATTTTGACATGGTAGCGTGGTTGGAAATAGGAGAGATGGAGAAAGAAGAGGGTGGATACGCCCTGCGCCCCGGCAGAAAAAAGGCGGACGTGTCTTTTTCCGACCGCTCCCGCCCACCGCCCTTCCTTCTTTTCTTATCTCTCACCACAAGAATTTGTCGATTTATCAAATCAGATGTATATAGTAAAAAAGTAGTCGCCGACAGGTGGCTTTTTTAGTCGGGCGGGATAATGCGTCATCTACCGTACGGAAGAGAGACGGGACTCATAAACAAGAAAGGAATGAGGACGATGTAACGCATTAAATCGTACAGGAACCTTGTCACGACTAAATTCAAAAATCAAATGGACTTATTTGTTTAAAAATAAAGGCAACAACAAATGAAAAAACAACTGATATGGTCATTTGTTTAGGCTCTTTGTAAAAGATTACACATAAAACAACATACATAATTGATTCTTCAATATAAGATAAATACACGTAGAATAAACCCATTCCTAAAGAAAGACTTAACAATAATCCCATTGGTAAGGCTGGTAAGATAAAAGCTAGATGTATATTATTTTTAGCTTTCCAAACAATAATTGCTAGTAAAGGAGATACTAGTGCTATACTGCCCCAAAGTATAAAATAACTCGTTGGAAAAAATCCAAATAAATAAGCTGAATATATATAATAACTTATTAACATTCCTATAAAGAATATAAACGTATTAATAGCAGCTCTTATTAGTGTTTTACTATATGCAGCTATAATTGTCCCAATCAATACCCAAATACCTAACCTTGTAAATAAATCTGCAAAATAGTGGAGAATATACGTCCACCAACTTCCATCAACCGCGATGGTATCCAAATATTTGGATATTATCCCCAAAGACATTCCAAAGACTAAACATAAAATAAAGTCCGGTATTTTGCTTTTTAACTTCATCATTCTGACACCTCAAAAAGCGTTGCTCTTCTAAGAATACTTTTTTAGCTTAATAATAATTGTGTCAAACTTCCACTATTTTCACAATACGTTAATCAAGTATTTGGCCCAATTGCGGAAAAACAGAAAGGGATGAGGAAGATGAATAACCCTATCAGGAGCGCATTACTCGTTCAATTTTACGGCCATCTTGTAGAAGCGAAGAAAGCAGGATTGGATACACATTATGATCACTTTGCTGATGATGTAGTAGAAGAGATTATCCAGGAGCTGCGTTTGCAATACAAGCCAGGGGCGGAAGTTAATTAACGAAGACTAACCACTAAGGGGAGTCTTTTTTTGTTTGTCTTCTATTTAGAAATTAGCTTACAAAGTAGACGATTCTTTACATTCTTGTCATTTAAAGAAGCATAAATAGGTAGCTGCTATATTGGAACCATCTAGCAGGTGGGGAGAATGTATGACGAGATACATGGGAATCTTTTTATTTGTCATTAATGTTAAAGAAGGGATGAATCAAATGGACTTAATTCAATTTGAAGATCATAAAGTACGAGTGCTGAATCATAACGGAGCAGACTGGGATGGAAAACAAGAGGCTTGGTTCGTTCCTGGTGAAGTGGCGGCTGCCATTGGTGCAAGTAATCCCTCTGATTATGCTCGTACGGTATTAAAGCGAAATACTGAACGATTTGAGGGTTTTAGGGGGCGGGTCAAATTGACCCTACCTAGTGGCGGTACTCAAGAAATCAATATTATTAATGAAAACGGTTTGTATATGTTCCTTATGGCAAGTGACTTGCCCAAAGCAGTACAATTCCAACGGCGGGTAACTGAGCTACTCAAAGGAATTCGTCAGGGAAAAATAAAAATCATGCAACCGGAAAATAAAGAAGAAAAACTTATTCGTGCAAAGGCGATGGAATTAAACGCTCGTACACGCCAAGCAAAGCTTATGACACAAATTGCTGGTCAATTTAAAGGGACGCTATCAGATGAGTCTGTTCAATTGCTTTTATCCGGTGCAACAGAGGTCCTTGTAGGGGCACCGATTTTACCGAAGCCAGATGTGCCAGTGCTGTTTACAGCAACGGAAATCGCAGAAGAAATGGATGTTACAGCTAATAAGATTGGGCGCTTATCCAATAAACACAACCTAAAAACATCAGAGTATGGAAAATGGATACTTGATAAAGCAAGAGGTCACGATAAACAGGTCCGTTCATTCGTATATAACGAAAAAGGGCGAGCTAGATTAATTGATTTGCTAAATGCGGAGATAAAAAATACCTAAGATATGGAAACTATCTGACGGACTAGAGTAGGAACCGTCTCACTAGGCCATTTTAGAGGTATCATGAGTTACTTTGCGGTCTATGACAGCAACCCTGTCACTATCCATGTTAAGTAGATTATACAGTAACGTTCATCAAAACAGGTGAGCGTTAAGAAAAATGTAGAGAGCAGTAGAATAAAAGAACGGATTGATAAGAGGAAATATATCCCTCCTGTCGAATAAGTTGACGGGGGGGGTGATTACTTGTTAAGCTTTTTAGATTTAAAGGGACAAAAAGTTAAAGATGTTAACTTCATTGATAAGGGAATGGTTGATGAATCGATAGAGCTTATTTTTGAAAATGATGATAGGATTCAAATTATACTCAACAAAGTTGAACCAGACGCTATCAGATTAATCGATGGAAGAACAATTTCCAAAAGTAATGATTAAGGTCACTCTTCGGAGTGGCTTTTCCTTTTCTCTTTCACAAAACAAACACTACACAACCCATTTTCTTACATATATTTATCCCAATAGGGTAAACCCTATCGATAAGGTTAAATAAGACTATGATTTAAAAAAGTGTCTTCTCAACGAACTAAAATGTCTTTTATACATCACTTTTTGAATGCAGAAATCAAAATATTAAGCTTAATCCTTTTTTTGGTTATATTCTCCAAAGTGGCCCCTCAATCCGCGAATCGTTTCCGTACCCCAGTATCGGAACAAAATCTTTACGCAAAGCCTGTTTTCAAATTGATTTTTCGGCTTTGTGACTGCCAGAATGTTCAAGTTCCGATTACAAAAGTGTAGTAGGAACTTCTGTGAATCGTTGTGGTTACAGCGGTTTTGATACATTTTCCGTTTATTTACATACGTTTGCGGTTTATAACAGCTACGCTGGTACTTGCCCAAATTCCGGGTTTTGTTGATCGATCGGTTTACCATAATGCAAATTATCGGACGTTCTATATATTAAGAATTATTTTGTTTACGGAATAGCTTGTCTGAAAAATCTTCCATAAACCTATAAAAGCCTTCAAGAAGCACACCATCTTTATAGTAAAATTCCTTAACAAGCTCAGTACCTTCTTTTACATATATGTACTTTTCATTAGTTAATGGATGTACCTTTAATTCGATTTCAGCTACTTTTTTCATTTTCTCTGACAAATATTTCATTCTATCAGATAATCTTCGGAATTCAGTCAAATAGTCAACTGAATAACTGCTGTTTAAATCTGTAGATTTATTTTCTTCTAGGAGTTTATTAATTTGTAAGCTTACTTCTTCATCCCTATCTAATAAAAGTAAATTTGTTCTTAAGTAAGTGTCGCTTTGTTCTGCTATTTCGGGTAGTACGGCATTCTTTCTTGTCGCTTGGCCAACTAGAAGAAAAAAAACATCGGTTTTCCATATGTTCTCCCCCTTTTCATATATTTACATATATTCCCATATTACTGTTGCTAATAATTTAAAGAAAGTTATTTAATCTCCGTTATAAACAATACTCTTGGACAAGGCAAAACGGCTATCCAGTTAAGGTTAGAGTAGTGCTTTAATTTACATTTTGAAGACTATCGGACATTCACTGACTAAAATTCTAGTTGGACGATAGATATGTGCACGGGCCGTTACAGAATCGGACAACCTTTCATAGTATGTAGAAAAAAGAGGGGGGGTGAACAATTATGTTCATATGCAGACCCGGTACTCCTGATCGGACGTTCCTTAACGTACAAAATTCGCGTTTTGTTGGCGAGACACCTACAAGCGTAGTAAAAATCAGTAGAGGTTTGCAAAAGGAATACCTACTTCTACCCTAACTCTTTTTTCATTCTCATATGTAGTGGAATTCAACATCCTAGCGCTAAAATAACCATTCTATATATATCTAAATCAAACAAAGATAAAACTTTTGGGGAATCTATACCCCATTCTATACGGAATCCTGAAGCTGTTTCTATACTGATTTATCGTTGGCAAAAAAATTTTTCAAAAACGATGCCCACTTTGGAAAGTTTGATCGGTATACTGAAATACATTTTTGTTAGGAGGATTGAAATTGAAGAAAAATAACATTATCCATTTTCCAAAACGAAATAAAGATAACTCAAATGAATTTCCTGATTGGGCTGAAGAATCGATAAAGGAATTGTTTGGAGATACTTCGTTGGAAATAATAGAAGTGATTCCATTCGGCAAAGGGATTGATATGGATAGCGTCTTTGCGAATGAAATAGACGATGAGGAGGACGACGTTTTCACACCAGTGGACGGTCATATCCTTTGCAAGCGCTGCGCAACATGGAAGCCCAAAGAATTTTTCCGAAAAGCGAAGAATCCAAAAATCTGCAAACGATGCACAGAAGAGTTCAAACTCATGCCAAAAACCAAATTCGAACTTATTGTATCCGAATCTCACATTCGCATCTTAAATGCTTTGGCTGAGGAGATGATTCCGGATATAGTATTAACACCAGCAGAAAGTTTAGATTTTTTATTAGAAAACATTGAAGAAATCATGTTTCATATTCAACGAAGTGAATGATTGGTCTGCCCTGTTATCCATATGGAAAGCAGGGTTATTTGTGTTTAGTTGAACAGTTTGCGTATTGTAAATCAATCACCCTGTGCCGGGTACTTTTGTTTTGTGCCCTATTTCTTTATTCCTCTACCACTGTAAACTATAAAAAGAAAAAGATTTCCGCTACCCATATCCTGTTCTGGACGGTGGAAACCTTTTTTATTAATTCTTCATTTCATCAAAACAGGAAACACAAATTTTCTTACCCTTGTATGCGATGACGTCTGATGCAGAATTACAGAAGATGCGGGCTGGTTCATATTTTCGTAAGACGATGCACTCTTCATCTACAAAAATCTCTAAGCCATCTCTTTCGGCAATTCCGAATTTACGCCTTAATTCCATTGGCAAAACGATTCTTCCAAGCTCGTCCAATTTACGTATAATTCCAGTAGCCCCCATCCCTAACCCCCTTTTCCTTATTTTTACATAATTTTATAATATAACTCACAAAAAGGATATTGTTTTATGATAAATAAAGCTGAAACCTGACTATATATTTATTTGGGATAAAGAATAAAAGGTGTAGTATCAACGAAAGTAGAAAACATGCACTAAACAAGGTAGTAAAAATAAGCAATCCAGTGAAAAACGGAGAGCACATACCAGGCAAAAACACCATTTGCTTGCCTATTTCCCCAAGTATAAAAACCCAGAAAACGGCTGAATTTGGCCAAATTCCGGGTTTTTGTTGTTGGTAAGTTTACCATAAGGAAGATTATTGGACGTTCTCTTTACTCTACTAGTAGGTTCCTATTTCATAAAAGGACTATATAAACCTTTATGCCGTTTTATTAAGGGGCGGGATAAACGAACAACCTTTTTACGACCTTTTACTAAGGATCGGGACAAACGAGTTCGAGTAAAAGCTATCCCTACAGGAACTTTTCCAACGGGGATCGTATCAATGACACGATTCGATTGCATATTAATGACTGAAACGGTATTAGAGAGGTTATTCACCACATAGACTCGTCTTCCATTGGATGTAATTCCCATATCACCAGGACGTCTTCCAACCGGTACCGTGGCAATAACCCGGTTCGATTCCGTGCTGATTACTGAGACGGCATCGAATCTGGGATGCGTTACATAGAAACGTGCTCCATTTAGAGTCATTACTATCCCCCAAGGAAAAGGAATAGCAGGGATCGTAGCAATGACACGATTCGACTGAGTATTAATTACTGAAACGGTCTCGAAGGATACATCTAAGACATAGACACGCCTGCCATTTGGAGTAATCGCTAAATCTCCAGTACCCCTAACAGGTATCGTGGCAATCACTCGATTCGATTGCGTATTAATTACTGAAATGGTACTAGGAAGTACATTTGTTACATAGACACGCCTGCCATTTGGAGTAATCACTATATTGTCAGGAAGCTCTCCAACAGGGATCGTAGCAATCACTTGGTTCGATTGCGTATTGATTACCGAAACGGTATTGGATTCTGAATTCGTTACATAGGCTGTAGCCAATTTTCCACCTCCATTTTGCAAGTCTTATGATAAAGAATGCAGAATGGGATTGAATGGAATAGGCTACTAAATAAAACAGGCTTGCTGTTATTGTCATAAGCGACATTATTGGACGTTACACTCTAAATTGTATGTATCACATAGGTTATTTACCGTTTCCGATATAACAAAGAGTCATAGAATAATGTATGTAGATCCTTGGCTGCCTTTAGAATATACATCCAAAGACCTCTTCTGAGTGGACAGAAAAGGTCGCAGGTTCAAGTTCGGCCCCCACAACCATATCATTTATTTCTTAACACGGAGCCGTGGTGAAGTTGGAGTTCACGCTGGACTGTCACTCCGGAGGTCGCGGGTTCGAGTCCCGTCGGCTCCGCCATTTAAAACAATATGGGGGTATAGCTCAGTTGGGAGAGCGCCTGCCTTGCAAGCAGGAGGTCAGCGGTTCGATCCCGCTTACCTCCACCATATCTCCATAAAGCATAAACATGCCGGTGTAGCTTAATTGGCAGAACAGAGGTCTTTTTTACACAACTTGTATTATCAGACATTCCTCCCTCTATAAATTAAATTTTTCCCTTGAATACTCTTGTTTTTTAACATTTCATCTTAGCGTATATTTTTCGTACTTTGTTGGTGGTGCTCCAAAAAGCAAAACAGTTCTAAATACAAGGCGGTTGGCATATGTTGTTATGCTACACGCTACAGCTTCATAAGGAACAGTCTACCCTTCTACCTAACTTGGTAGAAGGGTTTCGTTATTGGTTTTCCCCCTATCATTACCAGGAAAACGGAGAAAGTATAAAACAATAAACTCCGTTGTCCAGATGGATGGCGAGGCTTTTTTGTTTTTCTATGTATAATTCCTTTTCTATGAGGAAATTTAAGATTAGCAATAACCATCATTCTCCATAGGAGGAATTACATTATGGCTCAACAACAAAGCAGAAACCAAATTGTTGCTCCGCAAGCACGTACAGCAATAGACCAAATGAAGTATGAAATTGCTTCTTCGTTTGGTGTACAACTTGGCCCAGATACAACTTCTCGCCAAAATGGTTCTGTTGGTGGCGAAATCACAAAGCGCCTTGTTCAAATGGCGGAACAGCAACTAGGTGGGCGTATTCAGTAATTACTATTCTGCGTTAAAAAGACACACCGTGTTAGAATGACTGCATAACTTATAATTAGGAAAGTCAGCGTTAGGGAACAGTCAAATCCTCCGAGGGAATGCCTTGGAGGTTTTTTTGTTTTGGTAATAATTTTTTCTTTCATTATAGAAAGAGTCGAGCCTACTACTTTAAACGGAAATTACAAGATAATTTGTCTACTTCCTTCTTGCTGCCCTAACGACCTTAATGCTGTTGAGCTCTTTTTTGGTTAATGGTTGCGCATATTTATAATTACCCCTGACATTAATTTTTCGTATGTGTGCGGTTCGCCCACCTGGTTGGGCGACTTGAGTTCGGAAAGCCTGATTGAACCATGACATTGGGAAGGAAATCGAACGAGTGCCAAGGTTAAATCCAGCAAAAGACATCGCTACCGCTTGTGTTCCTCCGAAAGAGGTATCTTGGAGCCACACAACTCCAGAATCACCTTCCGCAAAATGACCTCTGATGATGGTTTGATTTCTAAACTGGATTGTTCCTAATAAATCCCTGTATGGGTCTCCATATCGAACTAGTATATCCGTATTAACCGATTCAACTACCCCAGGTCTCCTTCCAGATGTTCGAGATTCACTGAAAACTCTTGAACCTACGCTAGGGAGTAACACACCCTGAACGGTTCTTCGATCTACACCATATCTTGGATCTAGAAGACGGTTATTGCGAGGAAGGGAGGTAGCAGCATCGAGATAATTGTTTCCGACCCTTCTTAATGGAACAAACTCATGCAAGCGACCAATATGATCGTTTGCTACTGTTCCGCCATCAGCTTGGCCTGGTTGAACAGTAGGCGTAGTATGAAAATTATCTATACTCAAGACATGATTGTTACTAGCAAGAAATAATTGTCCGTCGCGACTGACAATCAGTCCTGCCGTCCCAGCACCACCATTTAATCCCGATACACTATAGCCGGCAGGTACGGGTCGTACTCTTCTCCTATATTCAGCCTGTGTGATCGCTCCCGCTGAGGGAGCTGCCGTTGCGAATGCTGGCCCCGTTGTGATTAGACGCATAGGAACAGGTGTTTTTTTTATGCTAATGGCTGCGTTTAAAGCATTTAACAATCTACGTTTCGCTGCAGGTCCGATTTTATCCGTATAAACATTAATACCTGCCCCTTTATTAGGGTGTTTGGGATCGGCATATCCCACCCCGATTCCGACAATTCCTTTTCTTTTCAACATTCTTTTTGATAAAAATTCTTTCGCTCTGTAGGCCTCATAAAAAGTTGCCACCCAGATCACTCCTTTCTATAGGAGCAGTGTATGCATAAACTTTCGAGCATGAATTGAGCAAAAGCCTAAATTATTCGAGGCTGCTGAAAAAGTCCTCTTATAAAAAAGGTATAATCCCTCAATTTGAACAGTAACCCGAATAATGAACACTTAAAAAAAGTCCGTTATTCGAGTTACTGTCCATAAAATTGAATGGGAGTCATCTTTTTTAATGAATCAATTGAGTTCTTGAGAAAATAACCTTAGATTTTCGGTGGCCTCCGATTATGCCGAGTTTTTGTTTGACCACATAATACTGTTCCTTAAGGGTTGTGGAATTTGGGGCTAGACCTTATCAGTTACGCTTGTATTGGTGTTGGTGTAGTATCCGGGTATACTGGGAAAGTGAAGGAAGAATAAGACGATTAAGCCCCGCTGTCCATATGGATGGTAGGGCTATTTATGTTTAGTTAAATGGTTTACGTATTGTAAATTATCGGACGTTGTACTTCAAATTGGACTTATTCTAGTAGGACAGGCTGCACCATCTATAAAATACGAGAATAAGATAGTAATAATAAAAAAATTAAGTATTAAAAAAGAGAGGTGAACAATTATGTTCTTATGTAGACCCGGTACTCCTGTAATAATATGCCCACCTATCTCGCCGCGTCCAACATGTGTAACGAACACGGCCACATTTACAAATCCTACCCCGATTATCATACCTCTATTCGGTCCGGCTACACCTTACCCATCTAACATTATTGTCTCAGGCTTAACGGGTACAATTAGTAAGGTAACAGTAACACTTAGCAATTTCAGCCACTCCTTTCCAGAAGATGTTGATATCCTACTCGTTGGACCGAATGGACAGCGTGTCATCCTCATGTCGGATGCGGGAGGTGATAATGGTATCACCAACGTGACAATTACATTTGATGACAATGCGCCAAGTACATTGCCAAATGAAGGACAAATCATGTCAGGTGCATTCAAACCAACCGATCCCTTTCCACCACCCGCACCACAAGAAATGTTAAGTGTTTTCAACTCTACAAACCCGAATGGTATATGGAGTCTTTTTGTTGTCGACAACGTGGAAGGGGACCAAGGTAGTATCGCTGGTGGTTGGAGTTTGACGATTACCACTGAAACTTGCTTTACTCGCTTTGGCTGTTAATACCGAATCAAAATAACAGCTCATTTTCTAGGGCCAACTAAGTCTTCTACTTCACAAGGAACAGTCTGCCCTTCTGCCTAATCTGGTAGAAGGGTTTTATTTTGTTGGTAAGTAACATGAGTGGTGCCCCTAATGCTTGGCTGGATTTACCCTTTTTCTGAGAAAGAGATTACACTGTTCTTCTTTCATCACCAAAGCATGTAAATAGTAAATGAAAAGCGAGTGAGTTAAAAAAGCCCCGGCGATTAGCCGGGTTTTCGTTTGACTAGGTAATAATGTTGTTTCTCAAGGTCTATAGAATTGGGGGCTATACCGTTATTGGTGTTGGTGTAGTATCCTAGTATACCGGGAAACCGAAGAAAGAATAAGACGATTGAACGATATGGGAACAAATCAGAAACCTTTCGGGATAAAACGAAAGGTTTCTTTGTTTTATACAAAATAATACCTCGCTGTCTGTATGGATGGCGAGGCTATTTGTGTTTAGCTAAACAGTTTACATATTGTGAATTATTCTATATTTAATAAATTTAATATTTGATGGAACTCATTAATGTTAGTGAATAAGGAGGATACTACTACACCTATACAGGAACGATAACAACAGTGTCGAGGTTTAAAATCCCAATTCGTGCTCCTGCGTTTACTCGAAACTCTAACTCGAAACTCGAGCGCCCTCTCAAAGCGCTTGCAGGGAAGGTGATGCTAAACATTTGGTATCTACTAGTAGGAATGTTTAGAAGCGGAATTACTCTGCCTGGATGTAAAGTACCTAAAAGGCTAACCTGAAGGACACCAGTAGTACTGGGGGAATTAGCAAAAAATATTAGTCTATACCAAGCAGTTGGACCTGGTCGTCCCGGAAATACAAGTTGAGTTAGCGAAGCAGAGCGATTTGGGGCAACTTCAAAACGAGCATGCTGTCTTCCTATGTTAGGTCGAATTCTAGATAAGAAAACATTACCTACATCACGCCAGGGAAAAAACGTAGCATCCTCGAATCCTGCATTTCGAACTTGGGCGATTCTAGCTCTAGTCCGACGTTTAACCATTTCTTTTTTTCTTGTATAGTTAGGTCTTGATTTTTTTGATTTTAATGTAGATTGTTTTCCCCGAAATCTTAATTTGTTGATTTTACATCTAGTAGACATTCTATCACTTCCTTTTTTTCTAGTTATCACAATATATGTAACACCAGTAGGACAAGTGTTAGTTACTTGTATCATTACAAAAAAAGGACCATAAATGGCCTAGTGACATGGCTGGTTCTTTTCGCCATGGCGGTTCTAAACTTAGTAATAGCGATGATTAACTAAAGAACAACCGCTGGGCAAAGGGACGTTAGAAACCACTATCATCATTGGTGAGACAGGATATGCTCAATCAAGGGAGATCGTGGAAGTTCTTGGCTATAACTTGGAGTGGAAGCAAGCAACAAGGGAAGTTATTTTTACAAAGGGAAATAGATAATGACAATGCCCCGCTGTCCATATGGACGGTGGGACATTGTTGTTGCTTTAGTTAAATGGTTTACATGTTGATTACCATCGGACGCTATGGCATGCGGTTATCACTATTTGGATTTGGAGGATGGATAGGATCAGTTGCAGGGCTGTATCCATTTTCTTTAACCAGGTCTTCTGTTCTTCTTAGCTTTCTAACTGGTTTTGAAAAAACAGCATATGCAATAAGACAAATAATTACAACGGCAGAAACCCACCACATCATTATTACCCCATTACATATAAGTCAGTTTTTATTCACCACATCGAACATGAAGAAACTACGAAAAAACTTGGACAGTTTCTATATTTATTCTACTTTGCCGTCTATGACAACATTCCTGCCACTCCCCCTAGTATAAGCGAACGAACCAATACACATTTTTCCTTTTTACACTTTATTGTTTTTAGTCTGTTTATTGTTGATTGGTTCCACATTAGATATAGTTTGTCCTCTGTTTTTTCTCGTTGCTGCTCCAAATATCGGACTATAAGTTAAAAAACGCCACAGTTTTTCCAAAGGACCATATTGAAATTTTCTTATCCATAAAAAACTTAATCCGATTTGAACCCCATAAATTATAACAGCCAAAAAAAGATCTTTTATCATTGAAGCATTTAAATTCATTTTAAATATTTTAACTAAAGTTAAACCGATTAAAGTTTGTAATAAGTAATTAGTAAGCGACATTCGACCTACGTATCCAAAAGGCTTTAAAATTCGCAGAAAGAATTTTCGTTCTAATAACAAAATAAATGTTGAAATATAAAATATCGATAGCGGAATTGCACTAAAAGCAACAATTTCCGAATCTACAAAAGCAAAAGAATCCTCTGGTCTGAATAGAAATTCTCTTAGAATTGCATATAAGGCAGGGATGCTAATTACAAAAGAAACAATCTGGATACTATAAATTAAGTTTAAATTGTTAGATATATTTATAAGTATTTGTTTCTTTCCAGCATAAACTCCTAACAACAACATGATCAATATAGGCATTGAAAACATAGGATCAAAATGAATTCCTATATCAATTTTATTCATCATAATTAGATACACAAGTGTTAATACAAAGGTGAATAGTAAAATAGTTCTTGTTCTTCGTCTATAAAAAGGGATAAGTATAAATCCATATATCGCATACTCTTTTAGGATATCACCTTGCCACATCATCTGATGTATTATGCCAAAAAGTAGTAAAACAAGAAGGCGACGTGTAAACAGAAAATAAATATTTTGTTGCCCCCGGTATTCCGCTCGTGACATAAATATATAAAAACCTAGGCCAAATAAAAAAGAGAATATGGGATAAAATTTTTGTTGAATAAACAAGTCATATAAAAGCCTAATAAAAGCATCTATTCCTAAATAACTAGCTCCAAAATGATTCCGATCAAAACTAGGCATATTAACAAGTAATATACCAAAAAGAGCTACTCCACGTATGATATCAATGGAAGTATTACGTTCGTCCTTATAAATTGATTTTAGATCCATTTCTTCTTCCTTTCTTGAAATTTATCAAATGGCTATTTAGTACCTGTATTTATTACGCGGTAAACCACCTATATAAATTACACTTGATATTTTGACATGGTAGCGTGGTTGGAAGTAGGAAGGTCAGAGAAAGAAGAAGTTGGATGCGCCCTGCGCTCCGATAGAAGAAAGGCCAGCGTGTCTTTTTCCAGCCTCTAATTTTTTCATTCTTTTCTTACCTCTCACCACAAGAATTTGTCGATTTATCAAACCAGATGTATATAGGTCAGTATAAGGCCACTGAAGAAATGTTGACTTTGAATAATCAATAGAAATTTCTATCGATATACAGTAAACGAAAGAAGCTGATTATCTATATAAAGTAGGTAATCAGCTTCTTTTTTTAATTAACCTTTAATTATTTTGTTACATTAAAAACGTATTCAGTATCACTAAACCAACCATCGACTTGCAGCACATATGTACCTGGTGCCGTAAACCATACCATATTGCCTGATGAACCAATATACCTAGTATCTCCTGACACTACACGATAATTTGAACTGGCTAATTCGTATTTGGCGTTTACTTTTAATTGAACACGCTTAGTAACTTCCAAAGGTTCTACTTGTACATTTGTAGCGGGAGATGACTCGTTAATTTCCGGTATCATTGGCGTTGCTGATACAGCAGACATACCTCCTAAAATAGACATAGCGGTCAAAGACATAGCTACTAACTTCTTATTCATCGATTATTTATCCCTTTATTTTGTAAAACCACTATAAAAAGGTAACACATATATTTTGTAGAAGTAAGGGGGATTTTGTCGAAGTCCAAAAAATATATTTTATTCATATTGTTGCAATTTAAATTGTTCACATAAGGCAAGAGATAATGCTTCATGATGACGAGTTTTTTCTGCATTTTAGCGACTGTTTTCCTGATTATTTTTTAGACCGCTTTTTAAATTTTTTGGGTATGAAATTACTCAGCCTATATCTTTTGATTTTTATCACAATGATTTATACATCATAAACCCAGTGTTTTCAATGGATATTTACATAAAAATCATGGGGGTAAACTGTGATGTTTAGTATGGGGTTAACCCCATGGTATAACCCCATACCTTAACTCCGTATATTTCCCCCTATCATTACCGGGACAACGGAGAAAGAATAAAACAATAAACTCCGTTGTCCGTATGGATGGCGAGGCTTTTTTGTTTTTCTATGTATAAATTCTTTCCTATGAGGAATTTTAAGATCAGCAATAACCATCATTCTCCATAGGAGGAATTACACCATGGCTCAACGACAAAGCAGAAACCAAATAGTTGCTCCACAAGCACGTACAGCAATAGACCAAATGAAGTATGAAATTGCTTCTTCGTTTGGTGTACAACTTGGCCCAGATACAACTTCTCGCCAAAATGGTTCTGTTGGTGGCGAAATCACAAAGCGCCTTGTTCAAATGGCGGAACAGCAACTAGGTGGGCGTATTCAGTAATTACTGTTCTGCGTTAAAAAGACACACCATGTTAGAATGACTGCATAACTTATAATTAGGAAAGTCAGCGTTAGGGAACAGTCAGGTCCTCTGAGGAAATACCTTAGAGGATTTTTAATTTTTATGCACAGTAATGAACAGTCGAAAACGAGTATATGTAGGCGTATGGATGGTGGTTTTTTTCGATTACATATCTTGGGTATATTTTCATTCTTTATTCTTCATATTAACGGATGTAGGGGAAGAGGGAGATGGATGCTTTGTTTTTCATAGTGCGAAGCGGAGTGGATGAATGAGTATGACAGAGAAGAAGAGTATAACATTAACTCAATATATCTTAACCATTCACGGAGTACAAATGGGGCAAGATGTCCTCACACTTCCTTCCGATGTCGCAGCAGTAGCAGGTACGGATGGATGGATTTCTGTCATCATCGGTTCGATTATAACCATGATTGTAAGCTTATGTATTGTAAGCATTATGGCAAAGTATCCAGGAGAAACTTTTCTTCAAGTGCTCACGCGATATTTCGGGAAATGGGTAGGAAAAGCTTGCATGATTATCTGGGGACTATATTCCCTTATGTCTGTTATTGTGCTTCTCTACTTTACAGTCGTGGTTCTTCGGGTATCAATTGTGGCTCAAACACCCAGTTATGTATTAGTCTTTCTCTTTATAATCCCTATTTATATGGTTATTCGTAGTGGGGCTCAGATAGTGGGGCGTTATGCAGTGTTTGTTTTTTTCTTTACACTTTGGATGCCGTTATTGTTATTAATATCATTAGGAGATGCACATTCAGTTTTCTTATTACCCATGATAAAAGAAGGGATAGGTCCTATTCTGTACGCAGCCAAAAACACCGTATTAGTATTTTTCGGCTTTGAAATGGCCTTTATTCTTTACCCTTATTTAAAAAACAAACAGATGGCAGCAAGGGGAATTGTGATTGCGAATAGTCTATCCCTCATTCTGTACCTTTTGATTACCCTTGCTTGTTTTTCTTATTTTAGTCCGGATGAGATTACCCAATATATATGGACGACACTTAGGCTGGTAAAACCCATTGAGTTCCCCTTTCTTGAACGGTTTGAGATCATCTTTTTGTCTTTTTTTCTTTACCTTTTTTCAACATCTATTATTCCTTATGCTTTTTCAGTAACAAAGAGTGTAGAGCAAATTTTTGATAAGAAAGATTGGCAGTTACCCATATATATCTTGTTGCTTGGCTTATTTTTCACTTCATTTTTTCATAAGATAAACTATAAGGAGCTTGAAACCTTGCGTACATGGTGGGGCTGGACTGGTATTACTGTTGCCTATGCCTTTCCAGTTGTCCTTTTTTTGTATATCACAGCTCATCAGTATTTGAATAGACAAAGGGCATAGTTTAAAAGCAGGACAAAGAAGTGTCATATGGCTAAACAGAGGTAGAGAGCTATATCGTTAGAATATATAATCGCTATCAGTGAAGGACGAAAAGATTCGAGCATATTGTTTCAAACGGAGAGCGACCCGATATTTCTCTGTTGAAAATGTGCTGACAATGTGATCAGTAAATGAAAAGCGAGTGAGTTAAAAAAGCCCCGGCGATTATGCCGGGTTTTCAATTGCAAACGTTGCAAACCAAATTATTTTTTTACATTGTTTTAACTTTAACGATTTTAATTTCATCTCACATAAAATAAGAGTTATTTAACTTTGTTTTTTGCTATTTACCTATAATACAGTAATCGAATTAAAGTGGAAGTATAGTCAGATACTGAAAACAAGTAGCTGGAATCCCTTAATATACAAGGGGTTTTAGCTCTTTTTGATTTCTCGGAATTGTTATTTGCGAACATTTTGCCCACCTTTAGCATACTAAAGCGATTTTTTTGATATTTTGCACAGCTGTGTTAAAGTTTCGGGCTAAATTTTCTTGCGTAGTAGGGAGTACATGAGAGTAGGTGTTCAATGTAATGCTGATATTTGCATGTCCTTTCATGAAAATTACCTCCTCCATGTGAATGATATGAGTAAACTGCAAAAAGGGAATGTTCGTTCTGTTTTATGGTGAAAAAGAAGAGCCCGAGGGCTAGAAATCAAAAATAGAAAGTTGATGGTTGGTGTTTGGATAGTACACGCTCAAAACTATAAATGCTTCATAAATAAGGATACTTATTTTCAAGTATAAAGTGAGTGTTTTTAGAAGTAGAACACAGTTCATTATAAAATTTTAATATAATTTTATCTTTTACACTTGTTTATGTAGCTCTTAAATTTCCTGCATCTCTTTACTTATTTGGGTCTGGAATAATGAATGACACTATTGTACCTTCGCCTAGTTTGCTATGGATGGACAGGCCTTTACCGTACATTTGCGTCAGACGTCGATTCGTATTAGATAGTCCAATGCCGCTTTTGTCTCTCATCCTCAGATCTAATATTTGTTGAACCTTTTCTTGCTCCATACCTTTGCCGTCGTCCCTTACTTCAAAAAGCGTGGAACCATCCTGACGGGTAATTCGGAACTGTACCACCCTTGACTTGACTAGGAATACCGTGTTTAACGGCGTTTTCGATCAGTGGCTGGATCGTAAGCGGAGGAAGAAGCAAGTCGATGTTTGGATCAACTTCCCATGTGACGAACAACCTGTCTTCGAACCGTTCTTTCTCGATATATAGATAGGCACTAACAAGCTCCAGTTCATGAGAAAGGGTGACCAGTTCCCCCGAGTTCAGGAAATCAAAGCTGACCCGTAAATAAGATGCAAAAGCATC